>CATGXW010000132.1 GCA_949542085.1 uncultured Alphaproteobacteria bacterium | reverse complement strand
CTCCTTTGGTGATAATTCCCTTTTCCTTGGCGGCAATCACCAAAGCGCCCAAATCAATCTGAGGAATGGAACGAGCAGATCCTTTAACTTCATCAGCTTCAATTGACATTACAAAAGACGGAACATTGTAACGCTCCTTCAACTTTCCGGCCACAATACCGATAACCCCCTGATGCCAATCCCGACCATACACAAAAGCAATCGGATATTCTTGCGGTGTTCCTTCCAATGTTTCTATGGCTGATAACATAACATAAGATTCGATATCCTTACGCTGAATATTAAACTCATTCAGTTTTTCAGCCCACAAATCAGCCTGATAACCATCCTTGCAACACAACAATTTATTGCCAAGATGAGCTTCGCCTACTCGACCGCAGGCATTAATTCTCGGCCCCAGCACATATCCCAGATGAAAAGCCGTCGGCGCGTCTGTCAAACCGGCTTTATCTATCAAAGCCGTCAAACCGATATTCTGACGGTTGGCCATAATCTTTAACCCTTGCCGAACATACGCGCGATTCAGTCCCTTTAGCGGCACCACATCGCAAACAGTTCCCAACGCCACTAAATCCAACCATTGTATCAAATTCGGCTCAGAAACACCCTGCCCGTAAAAATGCTGTTCACGCAATTCGCGGTTTACGGCAACCACGGCCATAAACACCACGCCAACCGCGGCCATATAACGCAAATAAGGATAATCATTCTCCTCATCTAATCGCTTCGGATTAACCACGGCATAAATTTTAGGCAGCTGTACTTCCGCTTCATGGTGATCCAACACGATAACATCCATTCCCTGTTCGGCGGCATACTCCAAAACATCAAAAGCCGTTGTGCCGCAATCAACCGTCACCAAAACTTCGGCACCCTGCGCCTTAAAATCGTCAACCGCCTGACGGCTGGGGCCATATCCCTCGTCTCGCTCAGGAATATGAACATCCGGAACGCAACCAACCGCCTCTAAAAAAGAGCGCAAAACGGATGTTGAGGTCGCTCCGTCAACATCATAATCACCGATGATGGCAACCCGCTGTTTTTCAATAACGGCGAGAGCAATTCTTTTCGCCGCCTTTTCCATATCTTTCAACACAAACGGATTGGGCATCAAATTCTGCAATTTCGGATCCAAGAACGCCGGAACATCATCAACGTCAACGCCTCTCGCCGCAAGAATACGAGCAGCCAAATAAGGCAAACCATAGCGCTGAGAAATCAGCTCCGCCGCCTGTTCATTCACTGTCGTCATCGACCATAAGTTTCCGCCTAATGACTTATTTTGTTCCATACTGCTGTCAAAACCTCTTTATATTATAATAACAAAAAAGTGTGGCCTGAAAATATCAATATTGCCAGAGCCACACTTCACCTTGGAAAACACACGCTATTAATACGAAATATAAACCTCGGCACGGCGGTTCAGGCGTTCACCCTCCGGCATAACTTCCTGATATGCGGGAGCAGTATCCGACAAAGCCTCAACCACAATCTTTGATGCCGGAACACCGGCTTTCTTCAGTGCCGCAGCCACATTCTGCGCCCGTTCTGACGATACCTTGAAGTTTGCCAACTTATGAGTGGCGGCATCGGGATTACGGGTACGGCTGGATGCATAACCATAGACAACGACATTCGCATCATTTGCCTTAACTTCTCTGGCAATACGGGCTATATTGTCTTTATACTCACTGCCCAATACGGAACTACCGTTTTCAAAATAGAACGTATCTGCGCGATAACTGATGCTTGGTCCTGTAGCTTCTTCAGAAGAGATAAGAGCTTCGACAGCTTTCGCTTCTGCGGCTTCCTCTGATACTTTCGGCTCGGCGACGGGTTCTTCATCGCTTCGAACGACAGGCTTGACTTTTGCCGGTTCAACCTTGTCTTCTTCCGGAATGACGTCTTCCTCAACAACGGATTTTCCCTCATCTTCACCTTCATAAGAGGCATGCTCTTTATCGGCATTTAAGGTCTTTCCTTCACCGGGTAACGTCTTTACAACTCGACCGCCCTCACCGACAACCACCTCGTCATCATCCTCAATATCCGGAAACATCACTCCGGCACAGGCGTTCAAAAGCAAAACTCCGCCACATAAAGCAAAAACAACGCTCAACTTTCTGATTAGCAATAACATGAATATCATCCTCAAAAAAACATTCTTCGTTATTGATATTATATTTGCAAACATAACACAAGCCTAAAAAATCACTTTTAAGCAATTAAATTAAGGGGGATAAATTTTGAATATTTATTTGTAATTAATCGCCTTTATATTATAATAAGTCTGAATTTAACCAAGGAGAAAATCGCATGACAGCACCGGCCGCCCCTTCCGCAACGGACATTGCCGTCTGGTTTATGAAACACGCTACAATCAACGGGTGGCTTCTGGAACCGGAAAAGCTGCAGCATCTGCTTTTTTTATCACAGGTACACTTCTGCTTGCTCAACAACGGCGCCATTTTAATGCCGGCAGCCTTTGTCTGCGATAAAAACGGTTTTTCGGAACCCAACATTGCCCGTATCACCTCTCTGTGTCGTTGGCAGGACATCAATCCGGAACTGGACAGCGCAACCCAAAACTTTCTTGAAATCATCTGGAAAAAATATTCTCCGATGAGCCTCCGCAATCTGTCAGAACTCATTAAATCATCTCCGGCATACAAAGCGGACTATCTCGCCGGACAAGCAAGTTTGATCAACATTCAACAAACAGCCTCATTATTTAAATCAGGCTTAGGGAAAAAGACGTCAACCCCCGTTTCCGATAAAAAAACGCTTCAGGAAACAAAAAAGGCACCCTCTCGTAAAATTTTAATTTCACAAAACGGTCCTGTCGTTGTCTCGCAATGGCAGCCGCGCAAACTCAGCAATACAAAATCCAAGGAGACACTTAATGCTTAAATTTGCAAGACTTTTTATTATTGCCCTTTTGGCCGTTGCCTGCACCAAAGAACCGGAACCCAAACCGACAACTCCGCTGGTAATTAAGACCACAAACGGTGACGCCCGTTTCTCCGTTGAAGTCGCTAACACGCCCGAAGATTTGCAAACCGGCTTGATGTACAGAACAAATCTGGCATTCAACAGCGGCATGACCTTTAATATTTATCCGGTCCGCCCAACCGCCATGTGGATGAAAAACACAAAGATTCCTTTGGATATGCTGTTTGTGGCTCCTGACGGTAGCATCAGCATGATTAAGGAAAATGCTCAACCGATGTCGGAGGATTTAATCATTTCAAGAGATCCGGTTCGCGCCGTAATTGAATTAAACGCGGGACAAGTTCGCCGCAATCAAATTAAAGTAGGCGATAAAGTAACCCACATGTTACTCAATAGCTTGCTTGACACCAAAACCCCAGGCCCCGAAGCTGAAGTGGAAGCTGAAAAAGCTCAAGCAACAGCACAAAACACTCAACCAACCGCTGATGTTCCGGTTCCGGAATTGAAAATCGAACCCAAAGAAGTAGCTCCGACAATCGAAGCTCCTAAAGCAGAAACACCAAAGGCACCGCAACCCGTCGCCCCGACAGCAGCACCCAAGCTACCGACACCGGCGCCGGTAGCCCCCAAAGTTCCGGTTCCCGCTCCGTCAATGTAAAATCCAGCCCCTCAGCCGAGGGGCTTTTTTTTTTATTTTG
Source organism: uncultured Alphaproteobacteria bacterium (assembly GCA_949542085.1). Lineage (GTDB taxonomy): Bacteria > Pseudomonadota > Alphaproteobacteria > RF32 > CAG-239 > CAZU01. The sequence continues at coordinate 116 of CATGXW010000132.1, read as the reverse complement.
TCCTCTCCGAAGATATTTCGCGTGGGGATTTTTTGTCCTCCCCTTGTGATTATTAGTTGACTCTCGTGACTGTGTTTGTTAAAATGGAATGGTGAGACCGGTTCCATTTTAAGCAA
>CATGXW010000131.1 GCA_949542085.1 uncultured Alphaproteobacteria bacterium | reverse complement strand
CAGTTCGGCGCGCCAATTGTTGTTCGCGCTGCGCTTTTCCGGAATTCTTCTCTTTTGTTTCCGAAGAAGACGGTTTTTCCGCCAACAACATATTTTTATAATCTTCAATATCACCGTCATAGGGACGCACCCGACCGCCTTTGACCAACCAAAGATTATCCGCAGCCATCTCAATCAAGTGAAAATCGTGGGTTATCAGAATAACCGCCCCTTTATAGCGGTTGAGCGCATCCATCAGGGCATCCCGCCCATCAATATCCAGATGGTTTGTCGGTTCATCCAATATCAAAAGTTGCGGCGCGTGGCGCGTCATGGCCGCAAACAACAAACGAGCCTTTTCGCCGCCGGACAATCGCGCAATCTGAGTAACCGACTTTTCCTGTGTTAAGCCAAATTGCGCCAAATGCGCCCGAACGACGCTTTCGTTCGCATCGGGCATCAACTGTCCCATATATTCCGCAGCCGTCAATTCAACAGGAAGCTCTTCCGCCTGATGTTGGGCAAAATATCCTATTTTCAGTTTTGACGACGCTTTCTGCTGACCGCCCATTGGCGACAAACGCCCCGATAACAACTTGGCAAAGGTTGACTTTCCGTTCCCGTTAGCCCCAAGCAAAGCTATTCTGTCATTTTCAACAATTGACAAATTGAGTTTTTGCAAGACAATTTTCTCACCGTATCCGACAGAAGCATCTTCCAAAACCAACATCGGCGACGGCAAGGGCTGTATCTCTGGGAAGTTAAAGCTGCTGACATAATCTTGTTCCGCCATTGTCACAACAGGCATTTTTTCCAACATCTTGATACGGCTTTGCGCTTGTTTGGCCTTGGACGCCTTGTAACGAAAGCGGTCAACATATGATTGCAGGTGCTTGCGTTTGGCGGCTTGTTTTTCGGCTGTTTTATTTTGCAAATCACGCTGCAAGGCTCTGTTTTGTTCAAAAGAATCATAATTTCCGCCGTAAGTAACCAATCGACCGTGATCAAAATGCAGAATATGATTACATATATTATTAAGTATATAGCGATCATGACTGATGAGCAACAAGGTGCCGCGATATTTGCGCAAGTGCCCTTCCAACCAGAGTGACGCTTCCAAGTCCAGATGGTTGGTCGGCTCATCCAAAAATAAAACATCTGACGGTTGAAACAGCGCCGCAGCCAAAGCCAGACGCATCCGCCAACCGCCGGAAAATTCTCTGATCTTTCGCTCCAAATCCGGTTCTGAAAACCCCAATCCGTTTAGAATAGACGCTGCGCGAGCCTTGGCCGAAGCCGCCCCGATGATATTCAGGCGTTCATGAATCTCCGCGGCTTCCCCTGCTTCAGCTTTTTCCAAGCGAAGCAAAAGCTCCGTCCGCTCTTTGTCTTGCGCTAAAATATATTCCAAAATCGGCTGTTCAAGATTTTCGAATTCTTGCGCAACATAGCTGATACGGTTTGCTGAGGGTAAATTGACATCTCCCAGCTCGGTTTCAAGTTCCCCTCGCAACACCCGAAACAACGTAGTTTTGCCACACCCGTTGGCTCCGACCAGACCGACTTTCCAGCCATCGGAAATATGAGCGGAAGCATTTTCCAACAAAACCTTGGAACCAATCCGTAATGTAATGTCATTTATATCTATCATGAGCCGTTTATGACATATGGCACAGAAACTGTCAAATTTTTAATCAAATTTTTAAAGTTTGGGCCTATGATTTTGACATTATTCAGAAAAGGACAACACAATGAAACTCAATCAGATAACCGACTGCGACTTGGATATTGAAATAACAGGACTTTCCGCTGATTCCAGAGAAATTAAATCCGGATATTTATTCGGCTCATTAAATGATGACAAATTTATAGCCTCAGCCATAGAAAAAGGCGCGGCAACGGTTATCACCCCCTTAACTTATAAAGAAGAGTTGCCGGTTCCGGTTATCCACGCCGACAATCCCAACCTGACCTTCGCACAAGCCGCAGCCAAGTTCTACGGCGGACAACCGGCACATGTCGCCGCGATTACCGGCACCAACGGCAAGACATCCATCGCTGACTTTATCCGTCAGTTTTTGACGATGATGGGAGAAAAAGCCGCAAGCATGGGAACATTAGGTTTTATCAAAGGCAACGAAGCCCCTGTTCCCTCCCCCAACACAACCCCCAATGCCGTAACCGTGCAAAAAGAACTAAAAGCGTTGGCTGATGACGGATATGATTATCTGGCGCTTGAAGCGTCCAGCCATGGCTTGCACCAATATCGCATCGGGGGGGTTAAAGTTGATGTCGCCGGCTTTACCAATCTGACACAAGATCACATGGATTATCATAAAACATTCGAAAATTATCTGGCCGCAAAAATGATTTTGTTTACCCATAATCTGGTTGATAACGGCACGGCGGTTTTGAATGCGGATATTGATGTTTTTCCACAGTTGGAAGCATGTTGCCGTACTCATGGCAAAAAAATCATCACCTACGGACGCAACGGTAAAGAATTGCGCTTGCTAAACTCACAACCTTTACCGCACGGGCAACGGCTTGACCTTGACTATTTCGGCAAACGAACAACTATCGATATTCCTCTGGCCGGCGGATTTCAGGCAATGAACGTCTTGTGTGCCTTGGGAATGGCCGCGGCATTAACCGGACAACCTTTTGACGTGATTAAATACGCAGATAAAATTCGCGGAGCCAAAGGACGTCTGGAATTTGTCGGCAGTCATAACGGCGCGGCAATTTACATTGATTACGCCCATACACCTGATGCGTTGGAAAACGTTATTAAAGCACTAAGACCTCATACTCATAATCGTCTTGCCGTTGTTTTTGGCTGCGGCGGCGACAGAGACGCGACCAAACGTCCGATTATGGGAAAAATTGCCAGTGATTTGGCTGATATTGTTTTGATTACGGATGACAATCCTCGGACCGAAAACGCCGAAGATATTCGTAAACAAATTATGGCCGCCTGCCCCAAAGGAAAAAATATCGGCAACAGAGCGGAGGCCATCAAAACAGCTATTGCCGATTTGCAATCCGGCGATGTTTTGATTATTGCCGGCAAAGGACATGAAACAGGCCAATATATTAACGGGAAAATCTATCCGTTCAGCGATCATGAAGAGGTAGCCAGAAACATTTGACAAAATCTTTAATTTCACCACATTTTCCTGTTAAAATAATATTGTAAAATCATAAGGATGGAAACCAATTCATCGTTTCCGACTGCACAACGCAAGGTAAAATCCCGACGATTGTCATCGCTCGTTGATTTACCACTCTCTTCAAGTCCTCCCCTTTGATTATTTATTAAACCACAAAGGAGACTGCCATGAAACATTATTTATCTGTTTTGCTTTAACGTCATTTACATATGCCGATGAAGCGGTGGCTGGACATCAAGGATTCACTAATTGTCAAAAGACTAACCATAAACCCCAAGGAGGATTTATCCTTGGGGTTTTGATCCACACAAATTCTTTGGCACGAAAATTGCATATATCACTATAAGTTTAATTGTAACGTGATGAAACGTCTAAACTCTATAAAAACAGCGGCTTTTGCAGCCGTCACAGCATTGTCTTTTTTGATGAGCGGGGAAGCTTTTGCCAGTTCACGCATTAAAGATATTGCCGATTTTGAAGGCGTGCGCGACAACCAATTGGTTGGTTATGGTCTGGTTGTCGGTTTGAACGGCACCGGCGACAACATTAAATCCGTCGATTTTACCAAAGAAAGCCTGATTTCTATGTTGGATCAAATCGGCATTAACGCCCGTGGCGGACAAATCA
>CATGXW010000130.1 GCA_949542085.1 uncultured Alphaproteobacteria bacterium | reverse complement strand
AAATCATCGAGATTTTGAACAACCTCGGTTTTCAGACCAGTGATGAAGGTGATAAAATCAAGGCTGTTTCCCCAAGCTGGCGCGGAGACATCGAAGGTGAACACGACCTCGTGGAAGAAATTGTCAGAATGGTTGGCTTGGATAATATTCCGGCTGTTTCCCTACCCCGCGACATGTTCCCGAAACAAACGCTGACGTCGGCACAGCGCCGTACGGTTACCGTCAAACACGAGTTGGCTGATCGCGGCATGTTGGAAACCGTCACTTGGAGCTTTACGGATTCAAAAATGGCAAAAGACTTCCGTCGTTCACAAGATGTGGTTTTGGTCTGCAATCCGATTGCCGCCGATATGGATGAAATGCGCCCGTCATTACTTCCCAACTTGCTGTCAGCTGTTCGCAACAATATTGCACGCGGTTATGGTGATGTGGCTATTTTTGAAGTCGGTCCGGAATTTTATGGACGCAAGCCTGCCGAACAAACATTGGTTGCCGCAGGTGTCCGCTCCGGTATGACAGCGAAAAAACATTGGCTGGAAGATGTGCGTCCTTATGATGTGTTTGATGCCAAAGCCGATGCTCTGGCCGCTATTGCAGCCGCAAACGGGCCGTTTGACAGCGCGCAGATTACAACCGACGCACCGGCATATTATCATCCGGGACGCAGTGGCGCTTTCCGTCTTGGGAAAAATGTCATCGCTTACTTCGGCGAAATTCATCCGCTGATTTTGAAAAAATTCGGTATCAAGCAACGCGTTGTCGCTTTTGAAGTTTATCTGGATAACATCCCGTTGCCACGCGCTACGGCCGGTAAAGGCAAAAAGAAGCTGGAATTGTCACAACTCCAACCCGTTGACAAAGATTTGGCCTTCGTTTTGGATAAATCGGTTCCGGCATCTGAAGTTTTAGCCGCCGCAAAGACTGCCGACAGAGAAAATATTGCTGATGTCAGAATATTTGACCTGTATGAAGGTGATAATTTGCCTGAGGGTAAAAAATCTTTGGCACTGAGCATCACTTTCCAACCGAAAGAAGCGACCTATAGTGATCAGGATATTGAAACACTGATGCAAAAAGTCATTGTCGCAGTCGGTAAAAAATGTAACGCTGTATTGCGTTCATAACGACAAAGAACCGATTGTTCAAAAACAATCGGTTCTTTTTTTAGGTAAAAGAAGCATAGAAACTTTTGCGCATTATCTTGCCCGTATCTTAAGGAGATTAGCGTAAACTATTCTTGTCGACCTTAATAAAATTGTAACGTATGTTATGTACTTTGATATTATATTTATAAGTACGGAGCCTGTATATGATTGAAATAGCCCTTTATGATCACCGAAATGATGACTACACAACACAAAATTATCCTGTATCAGCCATTGAACAATTTTCAGGAAATTCTTTTGCTGATTTTCAAAAAGCGGCCAAACATTTTATTCAAAATCATTCCAACGACAATGTGGTTGTTATTAACGAATATCCAGCTCATTTTAATATTAATTTGTTTGCCGTTGCTCTTGTCATAGAATCTTTACGCATGGACTGCAAGATAAATTGTGTTGCTATTAATGTTAACGATCTTATCGTGGCAACAGAAGCTTTCAAACCATTTATCGCTCTGACTTTTGGTTTAAAATACGTTCACACGTTACAGGAAATGGATGCCTCCACCTGCTTCAAAGATATTTCCGCCCTAGGATATTTGGGCTTGGATATCAAACAGAACCACACCAAGCATCAATTGACGATGTCTCTTTCCGGCACACATAAGCTTCCAGGCATAAGCGCACATTCTTTTTCTGAAGCAATAGGAGCTGTCGCTTTTATCAAAACCTTAGCTTTGATGAAAAAAGATTATGCTTTGAAGATTGAGTTACCCATCTTAAAAAACAGCGTCCCTTTTGATGAAGACGCCGTTTTTGAAAAGATTGTTAACCACGTTTGCGCTTTGCTTTAGACTTGTTTTTTTGATTCATTCTGTTTATCACGGCTTCGGCAAACACCCGCAACGGATTAGATAAGACCTGAGGGCGCAAATCTTTGGGTTCTACGCCCATATGGTCAGCAATATTTATAAAGTCATCCCAGTCAATTGCATATTTAGGGCATAACAAATCTTTCAGATTATGACAATCATAGCGCACAACCGGATCAATAAACAATCCCCGACTACTGATTGCCGTCGGAAAAGCGGCGGCGGCGGTTTCACATCCGGCATATGAATCCATGCTGTGAACCACAACCGTATTATCAAAACCGATAATTCCAGGATAGATGTTTCCCAGTTTTTCAAGGCTTTTTAATTGTTTCTCGTATTTTCCGGAATAAATGCGCCAATTGCCGTGATCAGCCTCATCTTCAATCACTTTTTTGCAATTTTGAAACAAGATATTTTCCATATCAATTGTTTTTTCATACAAAAAGTCAACAACATCATTAGGCGTTCTGGGACCGTTAACAATAGCAACACCATATCCGCAACGACACAAACGCATTGCATCGGCCAATATTTTTTTAGCATAGTTCAAATCAAAAACGATTTCAGGACCATCAACCCGACCACCCAAACAAAAGACAGCCTTTTTAGAGAGCGCCATATATCTTTTAAGTTTTTGGCATTGCTCAGCAACAATTTCATCAGCTGAGGAGTTATTAATTTTTTCCAATAATTCTTTATATTTTTCCAAAACATTGCGACGATTGAAATTATTAATCGTCCCCACCGTTACCAGTACTTTTTTCTTGATTTCCCTATTCTGCAAAAGACGTATCCGACTTCGAAACGTCAACATATGTTTAGGCACATTAATCAAATCAATATATTTATATCTGTGCAAGCGGCTGGTAAGAATAGCTGTGATAATCTCGCCCAGATTATGATTCATATAATATTCTTTGACGGCTCGACACACCATATCCACATTTTCGGGAGAAAATTTACTGTCGGTCGCATCATAAACCGTTATGAAGATATGCGGTATCTGCCCTGTTTTTTCGAGGTATCGCTCCAACAAAGAAAAAACTCGTGACTTTAGCGCCTCATAATTTTCACGTTTTGACTGAAAAAAAGAATTTTTAAAGCCCCCGATATTTTCCACCCCTTCAGGCCAGAGAAACGCTTCGGGATTATAAGGTAAGCCGCTTAAATCAGACAAGGCGCGAAAACCACCCAAAATCTGATTATGATATCCTAAATTCGGCGTTGGCAGAGCCAGTATGTTCATTTGCGTTTCATTCATTAACAATCTCCATATGTCATTCAGGTGTAAAAAATTTAGCTTAAACAAACGCTGTGATCAAAAATGTATATTAATTTACATATTTGAGCTGCCGCCGCGCCCGCCAAAAGGATTAATCATACCGACACCGCCGAAATATTTGCGAAAGAATCCCGGTTCTTGCCCGTAAGCCTCTGTCTCATCATTATTGATACTGACATCTTGTCCGTCATTTTTACTCATACGGATAATTTCTTTCACTTCATCATTATCATTAAACTTAATCGTCAAAACATCGCGATTAACCTCATCCGGTGCAAAAAAAGCAACACGTTTGATGTCTGAAGACATGTAAATCCAAGTATTTTTAACAAAAGAAACAACTGTTGACGGCGCCCCCAACACACGACGAACATCAGCTCTGCTGTCACCGACAGAAACCTTGCTGATGCGTTCATTGGACGGCATATTACCATTGTGGGTCATAAACCATTCGTTGGTCTTTTCCGTCGAACAACCGGCAACCAATAACAGCACGCAGGAAGAAGTACAAATCATTTTGCTTATT
>CATGXW010000129.1 GCA_949542085.1 uncultured Alphaproteobacteria bacterium | reverse complement strand
GCGACCAAAGAGGGTAACGGCGAAATCCGCCGTGTCAATATCAATGCCGCGCCGTTGGATGTGGAGGGCTTTAAGACCGTCAAAGCCGCCGGTATCGGTACCTATCAGATTTTTCAGGAAACCTATCATCAACCGACCTATCGTTCCGTTCATCCCAGCGGTTTGAAAGCCAATTATTTATGGCGTCTGTTCGCTTTTGACCGTGCGATGGAAGCCGGTATTGACGATGTCGGCATGGGATCGTTGATTGGCCTGTATAATCACAAATTTGAAGCCTTGGCGATGTTGTATCACACGATCCATTTGGAAGAAAAGTTCGGTGTCGGGCCTCATACCATTTCTTTTCCTCGTATCGAACCGGCCATCGGAACCGATTATGCCAATCATCCGCCCTATGCGCCGACGGATGAGGAATTTATGAAAATGATTGCCGTTATCCGTTTGGCTGTTCCCTATACCGGTATGATTTTAACGGCTCGTGAGCCTGTTCATCTGCGTAATGAGGCCATCGGTTACGGTATCAGTCAGATTGATGCCGGTTCTGATATCGGCGTAGGGGCGTATTCCGGACAAGATGAGGTTTCAAGTGACAAAAAGAGCCAGTTTGTCCTGAGTGATAACCGTACTTTGGATCAAGTTATCGGCGAATTGTGTGAGGCTGATTATTTGCCGTCATTCTGCACCGGATGTTATCGTCTGGGACGCACCGGTGAACATTTTATGGAATTTGCCGTTCCTGGATTTGTAAAACGGTTTTGCACGCCGAATGCTATTTTGACATTGTTGGAATATGTGATGGACTATGCCAGCCCGTCAACAAAGGAAAAATGTCTGGCCGCCATTGAGCGTGAAGTAAAGGCATTTCCGGATGATGATCCTCGCAAACCAGTTCTCATCGCCCGTATTGAACAGGTAAAAGGCGGAAAACGCGATTTATTTTTCTGATTTTAGGGTGAAAACTCTGTTTATTTCCTTGTCAGCGCGGCAAAAAATGTTATACTTTGCATAAATTTTATTTTTTGCTGCCTGATTTGGGGAAAATAAACAATGAAAATGATAAAACCCATAGTCAATCTTTCCAAAATTGCGGAGAACTATGACACATTTTTGATCGGTTTCAACGGCGTGTTGAGCGAAGGCGACGGTTTGTTGCCGGATGCCGTCAAAGCGGTTAACAATCTGTTGCAGAGCGGCAAAAACGTTATCCTGCTCTCCAATGCGGCGCAACGGGTAATGTCTGTGGCGCAGGAGTTGCAGCAAAACGGTGTTAATCCCATGCAGTTTTCTTGCATTATGACCGCCGGAGAAATTCTGCATTACCAATTGAAATCTCGTAATGGCGATTTTGCCGCAATCGGCAATAACTATTATCAACTGGGAGCTAAAGCGGATAAAGGAATCTTTTCCGGTCTGGACTATCAGGCGGTTCCCAATATCGAAATGGCGCATTTTATCTATATGGACGAGGTTTCTTCGTCAGCCGATACCTTGGATAAATATTTGCCGGAATTGGAGCATGCGGTCAGTCTGGGGCTGCCGTTTGTCTGTGCCGGAAACGACACGTCTTGTTTCAAAGACGGCAAAATCAGTTTGGCGCCGGCCGCGTTGGCTGAGCAATATGCGGTTATGGGCGGGCGGATTATCACTCTCGGCAAGCCGGAAGCCCGTATTTTCAGCTATTGCCTGAGTGCGTTGAAGGACGCGGGAGCCGTCTTGGTGATTGGTGATAATCTGGCAACCGACATCAAAGGGGCTGAATTGCTAAATTTGGACGCGCTATTGTTGTCTAAGGGTGTTCATGTCAACTATCTTGGTGAAGGGTATATTCCTGATGTTGCCAAAACACGGGAATTGGCAAATAATTTTGATGTTTCTCCGCAATATGTGATGTCTAATCTGAGGTGGTAAATGTATTGGCGGCAGTGGGGAATATTAGCGCTTAGTTTTGGATTTTTATATTTTATCCTCACCACGCCTATGCCCAAATTGGCGGTATGGCAGCCTTTTTACGGCACGCCCGATGAAAATGCCGAGGTTGTCACGCCCAAAGAAATCAACGCTTTTTTGGAGCTTTGGCCTGAATTTTTAAAAACCAATGCCGCAAATAAGGAAGCTCGGCAATTGTCATTGGCTAATGGCAAGGCTTCGGAAGTTTTGTCTCCGTCGCTCAAACGCTGGTTTGAGGTCAAGGGGTGGGATATTGACCGTTTCTTTTATGTGGAACAACGATTGCGCGCGATTGTCAAAACGGAAATGATTCTGAGCAATATTCAGAACAATAAAAAATTGTTGGAAAAGGGGCGTGACAGCAATCTGAAAAACATTATCAGCGAACAGGAGCGTCAGGTAAACGCCGAAAAAATCTCAAACGAAGAGTTAGAAATGATTCGTCCTGTTCTCTATAAAGTAAATAAAATTCTTGAAAACGAAACCAAGGACTAAGCTTCCAACTCTTCTTTTAGCATCTGGATTTCCAGCCACTGGTTTTCCTTGTCTTCTTTTTGCTGTTTTTTCTGGGATAAGTCGGAAGTCAGCGTGTCAAAACGTTGCGGGTTTTCGGTATAAAGCGCCGGATTGCCGAGTTCTTCCTCAATGGCGGCAATTTCTTGTTCCAACGTTTCAACTTCCTGCGGCAACACTTCTAACAGGCGTTGTTGATGATAGCTAAGCTTGCGACTGCCGGATTTTTGTTGTGTCGGCTTATCTTGTTTGGCAACGGTTTTCGGTTTGGCTGTTTCCGCCGCCGCCGGTCTGATTTTTTCCAAAAGTTCGGAATAGCTGCCGGCGTGTTCGCTCAGTGTTCCGTCGCCTTTCATATAAATGACGGAAGTGACGACACGATCCAAAAAGTCGCGGTCATGGCTGACGATGAGAATGGTTCCGGCATAATCATCCAACACTTCCTGCAACAGGTCGAGCGTGTCCATATCCAAATCGTTGGTCGGTTCATCCAATACCAAAAAGTTTGATGGTTGGGCGAGGGCGACAGCCAGCATCAGCCGATTTTTTTCTCCGCCAGACAAGGCCGCTACCGGACAATGCGCTTGGTCGGGTTTGAACAAAAAGTCCTTCAGATAAGCCACCACATGGCGATAATGTCCGTGAACCATGATGTGGTCGCCTTTATCGCACAGGGTTTGCCATAATGTCTTTTTGGGGTCGAGAGAAAGTCGGTTTTGGTCAAAATAAGCCTCTTCCAGATTTTTGCCGATGCGCACAAAACCGCTGTCCGGTTCCAATCGCTTGGTCAAAAGTTTGATGAGCGTGGTTTTTCCGGCGCCGTTTGGTCCGACAATCCCGATTTTGTTTCCCTTGATAATGCGGGTTGAAAAATCTTTGACGATGTCGCGATTGCCGAAAGCTTTATTGATATGCTTGGCTTCAATCACCAGTTTGGATCGATAATCGCCTTCTTCGACATTAAGATTAATGTTTCCGACTTGTTTAATTTGTTCTTTGCGTTCCAAACGCAATTGTTGCAATTTGCGCAACCGTCCCATGTTGCGGCGTCGGCGCGCGGTGACGCCTTTGTGCAGCCACTCGGTTTCTTCTTCGATTTTTTTGTTGAGGTGATGTTGTTCAATCAGCTCCTGATTGATAATTTGCTCCTGCCACTCTTCAAAGAATTTGAATCCCTTGTTGTTGCGGTGCATCTTGCCGCGATCAAGCCAGAAAGTTGTCTTGGACGTATTGTTTAAAAACATGCGGTCGTGTGAAATGAGAATAACCGCGCCACGGAAGTCGGCAATAATTTTTTCGAGTTTTTCGATTGTTGGCAAATCCAGATGGTT
>CATGXW010000128.1 GCA_949542085.1 uncultured Alphaproteobacteria bacterium | reverse complement strand
CAAACGTGGTGGCCTGATAGGTGACGACATTTACCATATCGCCGCCAAACTGATACGGTGGCATCGCATCAAGAATTCCCTCTTTGCCGTAAAGCACACCGATACCGGTCGGACCATAAGTTTTGTGCCCAGAAAACGCCAGAAAATCACAATCTAATTTCTGAACATCAACCGCCTGATGCACAACATATTGACAACCATCCACCAAAACTTTAGCGCCAACGGCATGCGCCTCTTTGATAATTTCAGCCAGCGGGAAAACCGTTCCCAGAACGTTGGACATTCCCGTAACGGCAACCAATTTAGTTTGGCCGCTTAAATTTTGGCGAAAATCATCCCAATCAAAACTACCGTCATCTTTCACCTTGACAATCTTCAAGACAAAACCGATTTCATCCCTCAGAACTTGCCAAGGAACCAGATTGGCGTGGTGTTCCGCCTCGGTAATCAAAACCTCGTCAATTTTGGTTAAAAACTTACGTCCCCAAGTGGCGGCAACCAAATTAATGGATTCCGTCGCATTGCGGGTAAAAACGATTTCTTTTTCGCTTTTGGCGTTCAAAAACTTTTGAACCTTACGGCGCGCTTCCTCATACTCCGCGGTAATCTCTTCTGACAGCAAATATGAACCACGGTGCACATTGGCATATTCCTCAGAATATACCCGCATGATTTTATCCAAAACCTGCCGCGGTTTTTGCGCCGAAGCCGCCGAATCTAAAAATGTGTTGAGTTTTCCGTTTATCTGTCGAGCTAAAACCGGAAAATCCTTACGTATTTCATTAATGTCATACATGTTTCTTTTCCCTGTTTTATAAGTTACCTGTTTTTATTTTTAATTTAATCCATTTTCGGATGTTTTCATCCTCAACTTTAGCAATAAGTTCTTCTAAATAAGCATCTATCAATATTTGCTTTGCCGTTTCACGTTCTATCCCGCGGGATTGCATATAAAAAAGCTGTTCCTCGTCAAGTTCTCCGCTGGCGGCTCCATGCGAACATTTAACATCATCAGCAAAAATTTCAAGTTCCGGCTTTGCATCAACTTCCGCCGTATCACTCAACAGCAACGCTTTATGTAATTGCCGCCCTTCTGTTTTGACCGCATTAGGCGCAATATGGATTTTGCCTTGAAAAACGCCCTTAGCCTCGCCCCCGACCACACCTTTGACCAGCTGCTCCGAGAGAGTACACGGTGCCAAATGTTCGATATCGGTTGTCGTATCAATCGTCGCCCAACCATTCATCTGATAAGCGGCATTAACTTCGGCGCGCGCCTGCTCCGCCAATAATTTGACATGTGTTTCATTACGCGCGATATCTGCTCCGACCTGTAACGTCAGGCTCTTATAAAACGCCCCCTTGCCGACGTTTACAGCCGTCAAGGCAATATGTCCGGCTTTGAAAGCTTCATTTTGAACTTTGTAATGCCGCAACCGGCTATCGTCATTTAAGAAAATTTCATTCACGATATTGCTCAGATAACGAGACTTAACGGCGCCGCTGTAACGATAATATTCAACCAATTCAACCTGAGCACCGTTTTCCACGACAATGAGATTGCGAATATTCATCAATAAATTTGTTTCTTCGGCCGAAGTATGGTTAATAAAGACAAGCGGTTTATCCAACCGCACAAAAGGAAGGACATGAAAGCACAAACCGGATGACAGGTAATATTGGTTGAGCGCAGCAAATGGTTTATCGGAAACATCAGCCGCCTTTCCAAGATAATCCTTGACGAAATCCTCTTGTACCGCCTGTTCCAGAGATAAGACCTCGATGCCTTCCGGCAAATCAGGAATATGACCGTCAAAAACACCATTGTTAAAATAAAAAGGATAACAGTCGAACGGAATTTCTTCTTTTTCCGTTTTTCCGCCGGCGACCGCCAAGACATAATCATCAACATTTAACGCACGAGGCTTTGTATATTTCCACTCCTCTGTTTTTGCGGTCGGGAAACCGTGTTTTTCAAAAGCTCGCAATCCGGCGGTACGCAATTCAGCCAGCCACGGTGCCTGAACATCAAAATCCCGTTGTTGAACCAATCCACCCATTTTATTTTTCCCGCACAAATTCGGCATAACCTTTTTCTTCCAGCTCCAAGGCCAAATCCTTGGTTCCGGACTTGACAATGCGGCCATCGGCATAAACATGCACGAAATCAGGCACGACATAATTTAACAGGCGTTGATAGTGTGTGATAACCAGCATGGAACGATGACCGTCACGCAAGGCGTTAACACCATCGGCGACAACTTTTAAAGCGTCAATATCCAAACCGGAATCAGCCTCATCAAGGATGGAAAGCGCCGGTTTGAGAATCGACATTTGCAAAGTTTCCAAACGTTTTTTCTCACCACCGGAAAAACCGACATTAAGCGGGCGCTTGATCATCTCGCCATCAATACCGAGCTTTTTGCCTTCCTCACGAACCATTTTGATAAATTCCATCGTATCCAATTCCGGCAGATTATGGTGTTTGCGCACGGCATTAACAGAATGTTTCAAAAAAGCGGTTGTCGGCACGCCGGGGATTTCCACCGGATATTGCATGCACAGAAAAACACCTTCCCGCGCACGTTCTTCCGGTGACAAACTTAACAAATCTTTTCCCTTAAAGCGAATGGTTCCGGCGGTGACCTCATAGCCGGGCTTGCCGCACAACACATTGGACAACGTTGATTTTCCGGCTCCGTTCGGCCCCATAATGGCGTGCACCTCTCCCTCGTTTATCGTCAGGTTGAAGCCTTTGATGATCTCTTTATCACAAACTCCAGCGTGGAGATTTTCAATTTCTAACAACGGTGTGGCCATTATCCGACACTCCCCTCTAATGAAATATTTATCAATTTTGCCGCCTCAATCGCAAATTCCATCGGCAAGTGTTGCATGACTTCCTTGCAAAAACCATTGACAATCAGACTGACAGCCTCTTCTTCGCCAATTCCTCGCTGTTGGCAATAAAACAATTGCTCGTCACTAATCTTTGACGTGGTCGCTTCATGTTCAATAACGGCGGTTTTGTTGCGGTTTTCGATATAAGGAACGGTATGCGACCAATTCGCTCCAATGAGCAAACTGTCACACTGCGAATAGTTGCGCACGCCGCAAGCTGACGGAGAAACCTTGACCAGCCCGCGATAAGTCTGATTGGAAAAACCGGCGGAAATTCCTTTGGAAATAATTTTTGACGTGGTGTTGCGTCCGATGTGTATCATCTTGGTTCCGGTATCGGCCTGCTGCCGGTTATTGGTGATGGCAACCGAGTAGAATTCACCGACCGAATTGTCCCCCTGCAACACGCAAGACGGATATTTCCACGTGACCGCAGAACCGGTTTCGACCTGCGTCCACGAAATTTTGGAATTGGCGCCGCGACACGCCGCCCGCTTGGTTACAAAGTTATAGACGCCACCTTTGCCGTTTTTGTCTCCGGGATACCAGTTTTGCACTGTCGAGTACTTGACTTCGGCATCTTTCATCACCACGATTTCAACAATGGCGGCATGAAGCTGATTTTCATCCCGTTGCGGCGCGGTGCAGCCTTCCAGATATGAAACATAGCTTTCATCATCGGCAACAATCAATGTTCGCTCAAATTGTCCGGTATTCTTTGCATTAATCCGGAAATAGGTCGACAATTCCATCGGACATCTGACACCTTTGGGAATGTACACAAAAGAACCGTCCGTAAACACGGCGGAGTTCAGACAAGCAAAGAAATTATCCGTATAGGGCACGACGGAACCGAGATATTTCTTGACCAAATCGGGATGCTCTTTAACCGCTTC
>CATGXW010000127.1 GCA_949542085.1 uncultured Alphaproteobacteria bacterium | reverse complement strand
ATGTTCCAATCGGCAGGTAGTTGTCAATGTTCAGGTTTCCGGAACGCAGGTTTTGCATGGCGCGGGAAGCCATCGGATCATTCATTTCAAGATAGTAGCCTTCGAGGACTTTCTTGTCTTCTTCATCTAATTTGCCTTCATAAATGCGGCCGATGAAGTAATCGTTGGCACGGGCGCGTTCGCATTTTGACACGATAAAGTGAATAAAACCCGTCAATGCCGCACGACCGGTTTGCGACCGCCTTTGGGGTCTTCAACCAACACATTACACATGGAATCGACATACATGTCACGAGCGGGGCCGGGAGCCGGAACCGCCCCAGGAGACAACGGGTTCCAGCTGGGGTAATAGATGCCTTCGGCCGGATTATCTTCCATACCCCAGTTGATGATGAATACAGGACCGACTTTTGCACGAGCGCCTGATGTTGAAAAGCACAATTCCGGTTTCGGGTCATTGACGATGATACTCAGTGTCGGGGAGTTGAAAATTGTCGGAATACCCACGCCGGCTGTTTTACCGGTACCCGGAGGGGCGCAGCACAAAGTCGCCAAAGTTTCTTTCAACATTAATAATTTGCCGTTGAATTTGCCGACAACCTGACAGAAGCCGTCAAAGCCGAGCAAGGCCATTTTTTTGATGTCTTTTTCCGTGGCCAGACGAGCCGAACCGTGGATGTTGGATTGAAAACGATAGGGATTGGTCAAAACACCAAAAACTAAAATTGTCGGAAAACTGATAATCGGCAAAATGGGAATCCATAAGCTGAAAGAAAACGAGCCATGATAGTTCATCAGTTGTTTCATCCAGCCCCAGTAGCGAGCATATAAGTATCCCGGTTTGTTGAAAACCAATGAAAAATATTTGGAAACATCGTTCAGAGTATCTTTGGAAAAGCCCGATCCCAGAAGGTAACCAAGCGGCATGGCTATTAAAGCCAGAGCTATTGTCACGCCAAGAGCTATCAACAACGTTATGACCATCCAGCGGGCGGCGTTGTCATATTCTTCCCATTCTTCTCCTCGTTTAGACATCTGATTATAAACCTCTAGGCAATACTACGAATTAATTTTTTTACTTTTTCAAATTTGTCTGTTGCGATTTTTCCTTCGGCATCGTCAAGAGCTTTGGCAAATAATCTGAGCTCTTTAGGGGTGCCTCGGTCAATTCGGGTGGCGTTAATGTTCATTCCGTCCCATATTTCAAACATATCTTCAGCATTAATAATGTTACCGATTTGTTCAATCACATAGGCTTTTATTTCAAAGTTTAAGTCAGCTTCGGTTAATTTGTCCTTAAGAATTTGACGAGCGACGTCAATTTTTCGAACAGGGGAGATGCGGTGTGAGCTTTCGGAAAACCATAAGGGTTCTTCGTCATTAAAACGTTCTTCGTCGGCGAGCCAGTCTCCCGGTTCTTTATCATTGAGGCAAATGCACAACTGATTTTCTGAAAGGCAGATAAAATCAATCAGGGTATTTTTAATTGTGGCGCCGGAGATGACTTCGTAGCCTTTTTGCTTGATGATTTCAAGGGTGGAGTTAGATGATCCTTTGGTTGTTTGCGGTGCAGCGACAATTTTTTCTTCTTTTATGTTTTGTTTTGTTCGCTCACGATTGCGTTTGGGTTCCTGTTTTTCTTTGACTTCTTTTTCTATTGGTTTTGTTTCTTCTTTTGGTTTTTCATCAAAGAGGTCAAAATCAAAGTCAACAGAAGAATCGTCAAAATCAAACAAAGAATGATTGAATTGAGTTGATGCCGAGGATATTTCTGTCGGCGCCGCTAAAGGTATATGTTGCGGTGTTGCAGGAACGGGGTTTTTAGCCACTGATTTTTGCGGAGCATTAGAAAAACTGTCTGTCGGTTGGCGAAGACTGCGAGGTCTGATTTCTTTGTAAGATTTTTTCTTTTTGACGACTTTTACGCTGGCAGTATCGGCGATTTTTTTGATTTGTCCTCCCAATAATTTATTGGTTATTTTTAGTGGCAAAGATGCAATCCAGCGGAACATTTTTTCCCAAGGAAGCATGCTTAATGCTGCCCAGCCGGTTAACCACAGGGGAATAAATGTCAGGATAATTAAAATAAAAGCCCATTCTTTGGGATCATCAATAACCCAGCCGGATAACCAAAGTTTCCACGCATGTTCCCAGTGTGCCGAACGAAAGATGTCAAATCGCCAGTTTGTGAGTAATATGACACGAATACCTTCCAGAAAGAAAATACTCCAGAAGATGCCGACAAAAGCTATTCGCATCAATATCATTAACGGTTTCAAAAAATTTTAACTCCTTTTGGTGTGGCGATTTTATCTTAAAATGGTTAATAACTCTTTATTTTTTATCAGAAGCAGTGTTTATCTTGTTCTGAATGTTTTTTCTGATATCCAGTACTTCTTTGGGTTTTTCGGGTTTTATGGATTCTATTTGATTTTTTATGATTTCAACATCATTGCTGGCGGAACCGACATTTTTTAAGGCGATTTTTGACGGAGCACTCAGCTTTTTGATCATATAGTTGTTGTATGCCGTATAGGGCCAAATCAGGATGGAGATGTAATTTTGACGAGCCAAATATCGCCATCCCCAAATCCAAACAACGGGAATTAATATAAGATTTAGCAGAAACAGGTAGTCTTTCGCTGATTTGATAACGCCGCCTGCCTGCCAAAAACGACTGATTGTTTTCCAACTGTGGGAAGACAAGAAATTGAAGTTCCACAGGGAAATAAGCTCCCAGTTGCTGACCAGCACAAAAATATAGGTCCATAAAATGCCAATGATACTCAGGCGGATGAAACGAAATATTTTTTTAAACACGAGTTCCTCCGTGTCTTTGGGCATTATGAATAGTACTTATTGTTGATGTTTGGCTTTGTTGTTCTTGATAAGGAGATTTTCCTCTGGCTTTATCTTTTATTTTTTGGACTCTTTTCCTTTTTTCATTGTTGGCAGATAATTCTGCTTCCAGTGCTGTAATATTTCGGTCGGCATCTTCTGTTTTCAGAGTCAATCTTCCCTCATGTAAGTCTAGAGCCGCTTGTTGCATGGAGGCTTGTTGCTCGTTGTTATTTTGTTTTGCTTTTTTTATGCCCATAAGTTCGTTTAAGTGATCAAGCGCTTCATTTGGGTTTTCTTTTGTTTGTCGTAAAATATTTGTCTTTTCTTCCGGATTTTTTCCTTTTTCGGCGTATCTGCCTTTTTCAGTTGCTTTTTGAGCATGTTCCAAAGCAAGAGTGGCTATACCGACAAATTCAGAAAAAGAAGAATATTCTGTTTGGAGCTTTTTAGTTAAGGCTGTTGGCGGGTTGCGATGGTACTCCATGTGCATTCTGGCAAAAAGAAGTTTGGCGTTTCCTTTATGAAGGTTCTCTTCTTTAAGAACTCTTTCTTTATCTTCGTCTGTTAAATTTTTGGGATCTTGAATACCGAGGTATTGAGGATCTCTTTGCATATTTTGAATCAACATGGCAGAAGCATACTGCTCTTCAAAAATCTTTTGAGCCGCTTGGTGATTCATCAGCGTTTGGGCTGTTGATTGCGCTTGTGTTTTTAATTCAGAGGTTTTTGTCGGGTTATTTTGAGCCAATTGTTGGAATGTCTGCAACAATTTGGTGGTTTGTTGTTCTTCGGCCATGGGTACTGCTTTTAGAGCGTCATTTAAAGATGGATATTCTTTTTCTTCGCCGGTTTTAGGATCCAGCAGTTTAATAGGTTCTCCTAATTTATTGTCAATCGCCGCATTTAATAATGTTTGTAAGTTCGCGGTGTTTAAGGCGGCGGCAGTTTCGATTTTTTCAATTTTTTGAATAACACCTTCTTC
>CATGXW010000126.1 GCA_949542085.1 uncultured Alphaproteobacteria bacterium | reverse complement strand
AAAATTTAGAAGCAACATCAGCGGAATCAATCAAATTATTCCAACCTGATTGAATGACTTGTTCCTGACGCTTATGTACACCGCTGGCGGCATCAAACAAATCCTGCTGCACCTGATAACCGCTTGGCGACAAAGACAACAACGAAATAATTTCTTGTATCGGATAATTACGAGCCGAATTGGTAAAATCGGCGCTGGTCACGGCATTTTGCAAACTATTGTTAAAAGCATCCTGCCCTGCGCTGATACTCTGATAAGCCGCCTGATTTATCGCCGCATTCTGAGAACTTTCCAAATCATTCATCGCCCGCTGATAAGCTTCACTCCCCACGCTCAATCCTTGATTCTGCAAGCGAGTATTTAAGTCACTGCGACGTTGTTCATAGGCCGGCATAATATTCTGCATTGCACTTTGATACGTCGCATTTTCCATTCTCTGACGTGCCGCGTCAGAACCGTCGACTGTGTAAACATAATCAGGACGATTTCCAAGTTGTTGCGATAAATCATAAGCCTGTGAAGTCATATTTTTGACACTGTTGTCATAATTCGAGGTATCATAATTTTGCAAATAATTTAAATAATTGCTCTCACTGCCATACATTCCGACTTTACCGCTACCCATAAGTTTTCCGATACTTTTACTCATTTCTTTTCCTTCCATAAACACTCGTTTTCTAACATTCCGAAGAGAATGACATCCTCACCGTTATCCCGATAACCGCGCAGATACCCCTCAAATTTAAATCCAAGACGCTTTACCAAACTCAAACTTGCCAAATTGTTCCGGCTCACCCCAACACTGACTCGGCGGCATTTAAAAACATCAAATGCCAGATGAAAAACAAAAGACAAGGTCTTGCGATTGCACCATTTTTTGTCTGTCGTAAAAATAGTCCACCACACGTCGCACCCCGGACGCAAATCATGATAAACCAAACCTCCGACCAACTTTTCATAATAGTAAAACGCCACCGTATAATAATTTGTTCCGGCCCAATCCGTGTTGGGTTCTCCCAAACCGCGACTGACCCACTCCACCAGCCACGGCATTCGCCCGCTGATAATTTTACAAAATGCCGCTTCCCTGTTCATATCTGAACCCCGTGTCATACCATTCAATTAAATTTCCTCTGGTTTTGGTTTTAAAAACCAAACTCGCTTTGAATCCGGTTGCTGAATTGGCAATCCACTGCGAACGAATTTTTCCTTGTAAAGACGCCCATTTCGTTCCGTTCGGAGAAGCCAAAGAACTCCATGAAACAGCATTCCACTTTGTCACTCCCGATGAACCGATATTCTCGGCATATTGCTTATCTTTGCTTTCAAAATCCATATTGGTATAAACCACCAAAGCATACTTGGCCGAAGCCGTTGTTCGCGGATTAATCAGCTGAATTTTTTTAAGATTATCAGACCCTAAATTGGAATATGCCTGTTCTATATGCCCCATAATCGGCGTTTGATTGTCAGAATACCCTTCGTCAAACAAAAACACACCGTCATCGGAACCAAAATAAAGACGTCCGTCTAACATTCCCCAACAATAGGCTCGAATATTGGTAAAACGACACCAAGCACCCGTATTCAGATTAATGACATGTTGCTCAAACTGTTGCGCCGTCGGCACGTTAAAAATTGCATAACCGCCACGACTATAAATAATTCCCTGCCAACCGTCTTTATAACGGTTCACTCTGGTTCTTTCCAATACCAAACTGCGGATTTTATCACTGAAAGCAACCTGAGAACCGCCGGCTTTATCCAACGGAAGAGCTTTCGACAATGGAATATACCCGTCTTCGGATATAATCACCACATCTCCCTGATACGGAAGAATACACTGATACCCAATCGGCTTGCTCAGGCGGTAAACACCTTTCAATGTCCAATCTTCATAATTCGACGGATCATTCCCCGAATAAACAATCGCCTCACCTTCCGACGTAATAAAAACCGTCAGGTCATCCATCCCCTGACCACCGTCTTGAGTCCAACAGGCAATTGCCCTGATATCACCGCCGCAACGAGCAATCGCCGACAAATCAAATTTCAGCAAATTCCCCTGCACCTCTCCGGCTTCTTCCGAATACCAAACATTGAGAGAACCTTTCTCGGCAAAAAACAACCGCTGTTTGGACACGCAAACATTGACCAGATTTTTAACCTCCAACCCGTCACCGTTGAAAGAAACAGCCTCAAAATGATCCCCCGTCTCGTCAACATAAAAAACCTGAGGTTCATCAATCCCGTTCACCATAAACAAACGATTCTTAAACAAACAAGACTGCCAATAACTTCGATAGAACTCTCGTTCATAAATCTTAACCGCCGATGATGAACTGATGTCATACACATTACCTCCGCTACAAGCCAACAACCTGTTTTCCGTAGGACTTTTGTATTCCAGCAATGTTTTGGTTGCAAACGGCAACCCCACATATTTGACATAACCGCGCCGCAAAGAAACTTTTGTTTCGCCCGGAAAATAATTATCCATGACAATCGCGTCCGTTGCCGCCATCAAATCAAGACTGTCGCGACAATTCAGTCCGCCGACCGGAGACGGCAGTGTAAAGTTTGAAGACGCGTAATCTCGATTAGTTTTTCTTATCTGCATAAACAATCACCCCTTCCTTTTCCGGCACAAAACAATTTCCGGACAACGAAATGTCTCTGATTGCCAAAGATGCTCCAAATTTGCTTTTGACTTCCCGCTCATATTCATTGAATTCCTCTTCATAAGGCATTCCGTTACGTCGATACCATCGCCATAAAATCCCTTTTTTCACCAAATAGGCATCAAAAACAGGCACATCCGTATTTTTGGTAATTTCAGATTTTTCTTCCCACCCGTTTTTCTCATCAAACACCACTGATGACGCGCGATATTGAAACATGATTTTCAAATTATCCGCCGGCGCCGTCAAAAACTTGAAATACCCGTTCCGAATTTGAAACTTCAAATTAAGTGACGGAAGATTGAAATATTTTTCCCGCATCCATTCTTCCGGCGTAATCGCACCAAGCACTTTCTCTTGCGCGTCTTTTATATAAATCGTATTATTCACCAGCGAATAAAAATCAGGACAAAAATCGCTGATAAGATAAGACGTCTTTTTGCCGATTGTTCGCAAACATCCTTCCCGCACCAGCTCTTGCCAATCTCCGTAACGCAGCAGGCTGTCCAGCGTATCTCTGGCCACGCTTAAAAAAACAGCTTCTTGCTGACTGTCTTCATTAAACAAATCAACGGGACGTTGCGCCGCGGCCAAACTGGCGGCCTCTTGGCAAATCTGTAAAATATTTTTCATAATTTACTCCTTTTTCTTTTTAGACCGAGGACGGCTCAGCTCCTTGATTTTAGCCTCCAACAGATTGATTTTACGCACATACTGTTCTTCTTTTTTCTGCCATTCGGAAACCGCAATGTTTCCTTTTGCCTGTTCCATAAACTTAATCGCCAAATCTCGCTCTTTTTCCACATCAAGCTCTCCGGCTTTTTCTTCGGACAACGCGGCCAAGGCTTCTACTGTAAAAATACCGCGCGCTTTGAGTGTTTCGATTTCAGCAACGGTTAAAAAAGCAAATTGCTCCAATGGCTTGCCTTCACTGATTTGCCTGCGTGCCAATTGATAACGGGCATATTCCGCCGGAAAACGCTTGATTTTATCTTCCGTTGCCGGCTGGTCAAAAATCTCGGCGCTATTATCCTTAAAGCGAATTTCCACATAACAAACATTGTCAAACACCGGTAACCCGTTTTTATCAAGAACCGAACTTTTGATGGCTCTGTCATAAAAACGAGCGCAAACACCTTCTTCCGAAACCGTG
>CATGXW010000125.1 GCA_949542085.1 uncultured Alphaproteobacteria bacterium | reverse complement strand
GGGTTACCCATACAGATTCCTGATCAATGTCGACAGCGGTGATCCGGCATTCTTTTTGCCAGAGTTTGGCGGCGGCGAGGGATAAAATCCCCGAACCTGTTCCGATATCCAATATTTTTTTTGCGTTGAAATTTTGGTGGTATAGCTCGCAAATTGCTTTCAGACAGCTGCGTGTGGTTTGGTGGTCGGATCCGAAAGCCGTGGCAGCGTAGATTTTCAGCGGAATTTTATTTGTCATCGGCGCTGTTGTTTCATGAACGCCGTAGATCAGAAAATCTTCAACCTCAAAGGGGGCGAAACGAATAACGTAATCTTTCAGCCAGTTGCTGCTTTCCAGTAATTCGATTTTATAATCGGGCAAGGTGACATTGGCAAGTTGCGCCGCTTCTTTCATTTTGTCTTCAGAAAAGCCGGCGCCGATGTAGCCGATATATTCGTCATTGCCGTCATCGTCAAAATTGCAAGCGTTAACTTCAAAATAGTCGTCTAAAAAATTTTCAAATTCCGGAGATGCCGTTTCTTTGGGAGAAAAAGTCACCTGCCAGCAGCTGCTCATATTCATCTTTGTTTTCCTGTTATGAACATTGGTTAAATCCATTATTTACAAACGGAGTTTATCGTATAATAATTAACAATAAATTTAATTTGCCGTGAAGAGAAAAATAAATGACTAAAAAGTTTTCGCCATTGCTGATGTTGTTGCTGGTCGGATGCGTTTATGCCGGTGAGATTGATGTTCTTAAGTCTCGCAAGGGCTTTTTTACCCGTTTGAACAGCTATTCGGTCGATCTTTTTAACGATCAGCAGGAATTTGTCAGGACTGAGCATCTGAATGACAGAAATTACAAACTTAATCAGTCAATGACCGCTTTTCGCGGATATACAGTCTTGAATAACAAAACATATCGTCGTGATTGGTATCAGCAAAATTTTGTTGTGCCCAATCGTACAGGAACTTTGAGCAGCGGCGGTATTTCTCATACTTATAAGAAAGGTGAGAAACAACGCATTTTGGGGCAAACGAAAATTGATGGTAAAGTTTGGAGAATTATTCCCGGCGAAGATGACGAGTTTGTTTATTTGATTGATGAGGACGGTAAGTTTAGACAGCATGCCGGCAAACTTGATGGTTCTCGTCTTATTTTGCTGGACACGGAATATGAAGTGCTTCCGGATGATTTGCGGATGATGGATGTGGCATCAACTTCAAGTATGCAATCTAAACCTGTTCTCGGATTCGACGTCAAGTATGAAGGAATTAAAAACGATCGTTTGTGGTTTACCTATTTTGATTACAGCTCTTCGCAAAACGGTGGTACGGGAACTTTTGAGGAAATCAGCTTTCCTAACAAACCGGGGCTGATTGAAATCAACGGTTTCGGCATCCGCGTTTTGAAAGCGGATAATGAGCGGTTGGATTATATGGTTATCCGCGAATGATAAAAAGGTTGTATAACAGTCCATCTAAAGGCATTTTTTCGAGGTTCGAAAAATTGTTCTCCCTTTGGTCGCTCGTTTCGTAAGGTTCAAACTTCGCTATTGCTCGTTTTCACCAACTAGCAACAGCACGTACGATTGTGTACGCTAAAATTTTTCTCACTCTTAAAATACCTCTATCTGGGCTGTTCTCAAACCTTTTTGTAAAACTCAGTATTGGGTTTTATAGAGCAAAAAACTTCAGAACGGTCAAAATCCACGTACTTTTTTGTACGCTAGAATTTTGACCGCTTTGTTTTTCACTCTATAAATTCTCAATCTTGAGTTTTCAAGAACTTGTGCAATAGCATTTTGAATGCTTATATAATTTTTATCTGGCTTCTTAAAAAAATCTTGCGCCTTTTTTCTGGTTGATGTATAAAGCTTGCGAGTTTATGAATTTTAAGGAGTATATCAATGTCTGGACACTCCCAGTTTAAGAATATTATGTACCGCAAAGGTGCGCAAGATGCCAAAAAAGCAAAGGTGTTTGCTAAATTGGCCAGAGATATTACGATTGCCGCTAAGAGCGGTTTGCCCGAACCGGATAAAAATCCTCGTTTGCGTTTGGCTATTCAGGCCGCTCGCGCTGAAAGTATGCCGAAAGACAATATTGAACGCGCTATTGCCAAAGCCAGCCAGAGCGCCGGCGGTGATGATTATGTATCCGTTCGTTATGAAGGTTTCGGCCCCGGTAAAGTAGCCGTTATTGTTGAGGCTTTGACCGATAATAAAAATCGTACGGCCGGTAATGTTCGCACTATTTTCGGTAAGCGCGGCGGTGTGATGGGTGAAAGCGGTTCTGTTACTTTTAACTTTGAACGTATCGGCTATATTCAATATCCTTTGGCAACAGCCGATGCTGACAAGATGTTTGAATCTGCTTTGGAAGCCGGTGCCAATGATGTGTTGTCCGAAGATGAAAATCATGAGATCGAGACTTTGCCGGATGATTTGAACGTGGTTACCGAAGCATTGGAAAAACAGTTTGGCACACCTTCTGCTTCCCGTCTGGATTGGAAACCGATGGTCAAGACCGATATCACTGATGTTGAAACTGCTCAGAAATTTTTGGATTTTGTTGATGCGTTGGAAGATGATGACGATGTTCAGCATGTTTATCATAATGCCGAAATTTCTGATGAGGTTATGCAAAAGTTAGCTTAAACTTAAAACAAGAAAAAATCCCCTGCATTTTAACAATGCGGGGGATTTTTTTAGAGTTCAATAAACGGGGTGTACCATACGGAATAACCAACCGGTGTTTTTTTCACTCTTTGGTAAAGAGTTATCGGCATGCCGACACGAACATTCTTTTTATTGTTGAAGATGTCAATGCGACCGAGCGTTTTTGATTCGATGGCGATGTTATCGTGAGAAATCTCTTTGACAACGGCATCATTGATTTCGGCATTATTTTTGGGACGAAACCAGGCACGTGGGGGTTTATCGGGATCATCATCAGGAACATCGGCACCCTCAAATTCCAGAATGAGGCCTTTTTTGAAGAAGCCGGAAGAGGGTATGATTCTCCGAAAACGGAGTTCGCAACTGTTCATTCGGGGGAGGGCGTTACCACTGTGGGCGTTAATGAAACGCGGCGGATTGCCGAACAGCAGCGCGACTTTGGACTGGTTGTAGTAGTCAGCAATTTGCTGTAGTTTGGCGTTGCATTTTTCGACTTTTTCCCGATATTCGCGGCGGATTTTGTTAACGGTTTTGTTGGTGCGGTAATAGGTAATGCCGAACCAGATTGCGCAGATAACGGCTATTGCTGCCGGAATATACCACCCGTTCAGGATTTCTTTTAATGTTTCCATAAAAATGAGGTATTTAATTGATTAATAATTCAAAAATTTCTGTTCATTTTAACAGGGAAATTTAAAAATTCAAGAAGTTTGTGGACAGCCAAATTAGCGGTTGGATTTTGGAGCATATGGCGTTATGCTTAAATCAATATGTTTTGAGAGGATGATTATGACCAGAATTTTGGGGCTTGACCCGAGTTTGTCGTCAACCGGATGGGCTGTGATTGAGGCGGAAAATAATCGCCTGCGCTATGTGGCTGACGGATTTATTAAAACCGATACCAAGAAAGAGTTGCCGGAACGTCTGGCGGATATATTGAGCGTATTGCGACAGGTTATTGAGCTGTATAAGCCTGAACAGGCGGCAATTGAAAAAGTGTTTTTGAATTCAAACGCCGTTTCGACCATCAAACTCGGTATGGCGCGCGGCGTAGTGATTATGGCGCCGGCGTTATATCAGATTCCGGTGACGGAATATGAGCCGAACAAGGTTAAAAAAGCCGTGGTCGGGGTTGGGCACGCCGATAAAAATCAGGTGGAAAAGATGGTGCAGGTTTTGTTACCGGGGTGTAAGCCGAAGAACAATGACTCTTCCGATGCTTTGGCTATCGCCATTTG
>CATGXW010000124.1 GCA_949542085.1 uncultured Alphaproteobacteria bacterium | reverse complement strand
CCGACCGATTTGAAGATTTAATCGCTATCGTGTCTTTATATCGTCCGGGGCCGATGGATAATATTCCCACCTACATTAAACGCAAACACGGTGAAGAAGAAATCACCTACCTGCATCCGGATTTGGCGCCGATTCTTGATGAGACCTACGGGATTATGGTTTATCAAGAGCAGGTTATGAAAATTGCTCAGGTTTTGGGCGGCTACACGCTTGGTGGTGCGGATAAACTGCGTAAAGTTATGGGTAAAAAAATGCGTGATGAGATTCCCAAACAGCGCAAAATGTTTACCGAAGGCGCCTTGAAAAAGGGTATCGACGAGGGAACCGCCACCAAGATTTTTGACCAGATGGAAAAGTTTGCCTCGTACGGTTTTAACAAATCTCACGCCGCGGCGTATTCTTTGGTGTCCTATCAAACCGCTTATCTGAAAGCGCATTACCCTGTTGAGTTCATGTGCGCGGTGATGTCTTTGGATATTACCAATGTCGACAAGCTCATGTTCTATAAGGAAGAATGTAAGAAAATGGGCTTTAAGGTGTTACCGCCGGATATTAATAAATCCGATGCCGATTTTTCGGTTGAGAACGGCAATATCCGCTATGGGTTGGCCGCGGTTAAAAGTGTGGGCGCCGCCAATATGGAAGCCATTGCTGCCGAACGATGCAAACACGGCCCTTATAAGGATATTTCCGATTTTATCCATCGTATTGATGCCAAACAAATTAACCGGCGGCAGTTGGAACAATTGATAAAGGCCGGCGCGTTCGATTGTTTGGATAAAGCCAGAGGCAAACTTTTTGCCAATATCGAAACCATTGTTCAGCATATTAATGCGGCGACGGAGCTGAAAAACAGTTCTCAGTCATCGTTGTTTGGTACCGAGGAATTGCAGTCGAAAGTCAAACTGGCGGATAAGCCGGATTGGCCGGAACTTGAAAAACTCAAGTTAGAGGCGGAAGCTATCGGTTTTTATTTGTCGGCGCATCCTCTGGATAGCTACAGTCGGGGAATTGAGCGTCTTGGGGTTAAGAAATGCAATGAAGTCTTCCATGGTATTCGAACCGGCGATACTATTCGTGCCAAGCTGGCCGGCTGTGTCAATTCTTTTCAAAAACGCATCTCCAAAAACGGTAACAAATACGCTTTTCTTGAAATTTCTGATGGAACAAGCAATTTTGAAGGACTGTTGTTTTCCGAGGCCATGCTTCGGTATGAGGAAACAATCAATTCCGGTTTGCCGCTTTTGGTTAATGTCACCATCGACAAACAGCAGGAAGAAGGCAATCCTCGCGTGATGATAAATACGATTGAAACCTTGGATAAAGCGATTGCCGATGTGGCTGACGGTTTGGAGATTAATATCAACAGTGTTTCTGTCGTTCCGCAATTAAAACAGATATTACAGTCAGATAGAAACGGAAAAAATAAAATATATATTAAACCGGATAATGACAACTGGGATATTCGCATTGAATTGTCCGGCGGCTTTGCTTTGCATGGAGATATTTTGAGCAAAATCAGAAGTCTTGCCGGCGTAACAACTGTTAAGGAAATTTAACAATGGATAAACTATGGGAATTTTTGCGCAAATTTATCGGTACCTCTTCTCAGGCAAATAATGATGGAGAAGACGCGCCGCGGCGGATATCCATGTTTCGGATAATTATTGATCCTTTTGGTATGGTCGTTGATAATTTTAAGGCGTGTTTTTTGATTGCCGTCGTTTGGGCTTTGTTGATGGTTGTGATTTCTTTTGCCGTCCGTCACCCGTATTTATGTTTGTATTCTGATTATCGGAGCGGCCATTATTGTAGCGAAAATGTCATCGGTTATGTTATCACGCAATTGTTGTTGTTAGGGACGGCGTGTTGCTTTATGGTGCGTTGGGCTCAGGTAATAACCGAAAAGAAACCTTTTAGCCTCTCTCTTATTGTGCGGCCGCAAATGACGGATTTAAAAATGTGGGGAGGCGTTGTCGGCTTCTTATTGTTTAACATGGTTTCGGGGTTGTCGGCATGGATGCTTTATCAAAGAAAACCCAATCCGGATTACCAAATTGAACTGCTTTATTTCACTTTTGTGGGGGTGGGATTGTTGTTCCCTCTGTTTGCAATGCGTTTTTATTCTGTTTTGGGATTTGTGGCAACGGGAGAGAAAACTCCGTCGTTGTTACAAATATGGAAACGTGGTCGCGGCAACAATTTGCGGATTTTGTTCAGTCTCGGTTTGATTTTTCTTATCTCTGTTTTTTCTTTAAGCGCTTTTAACGGAGAGGTTCGTCAAATCGAAAATAAAAATAGCTTTTATATCGGTTTTATTGTTGAATATTTGTATAGTTTGCTTATTCTGTTGTTATCAGCCTTTTTTATCAATCATTGTTTGTTGCAAAAAAGATATTTATTTGAAAGGGAAAAAGATGGCCAATAATTCTGAACAAATCGTAAAATTGCCGTTTCTTGAAACAATACGTCGCAGTTTTTTGTTCGTCATGGTTAATTTTAAAGATTTTGCCAAAATAAGTCTTCCGGCATTTGCGGTAATGATTTATGAAATGTCGACCAACTTTCAGGCGATTTGCTCTATTCAGCCGAGCGGGTGCGAAGACAGCCTGCGTAATAAATGTTCCCTGATTTTATTGGGGCTCGTATCCATTGCGCTGGCGGTCGTATACTGTCGCCGGATTATTTTGAAAGATATCGGCGATTTCTGGACAATAGCGTCTCTTCGCCGCATAGTGTCTTATTTTTTGTATAATATCTTTTTGTTGTTTATGATTGCCTTTCCGTCATATCTTTTGATTATCCTGTTGTCATTGTTGTTGTCATCGGTTTCTTTGCCTGAAAATATCAGCTATTTGTTACTGCTGATTCCTTTCGGGATAACAATGTTTTTGTCTCGCTTCTTTCTGGTTTTCCCCGCTGTCACCGTTGATGATAAAACGATGAAGTTGAAGGAATCTTTCTTCCTGACCAAGGGAAA
The DNA here is from genome assembly GCA_949542085.1 of uncultured Alphaproteobacteria bacterium. Taxonomy (GTDB): domain Bacteria; phylum Pseudomonadota; class Alphaproteobacteria; order RF32; family CAG-239; genus CAZU01. The sequence goes on along the minus strand of CATGXW010000124.1, from coordinate 924 downwards.
TGTCAATCGAATTTTCTGGGGGCAGATTATAATGATGTTGCCGGGAATGGTCTTGTTGACGGTTTTGAGCAGCGCTTATAATATTGTGGGCTCATCAAGCTATTTGACAAACTTCATTTTTACCTTGTTATTTGTGAGCTTGTCATTTTTTGATACCTGTCTGAAATCATCATTCTATGCGCATATTTATCAGTACTTTACGTTCTATCAAAAGAAAAAAGATGAGGAATAAAAAGGTAAAAAAAATTCCGGTTTAACCGGAATTTTTTTTAGGCTTTATCCGCATAAGGATTTTTAGTCTTACGGACGGTCATGCGAATGGGAATACCGCCCAAATCAAACGTTTCTCGCAACTGATGAACAAGATAACGCAAATATGCGTCAGGCAAACCTTCCGGATTGCTTGAAAAGATATAAAATGCAGGAGGACGCGTTTTCGCTTGCGTAATGTATCTTAACTTAATCCTGCGTTTGTTTTTACCCAGCGGAGGCGGATAATTATCAATCATATCAGCAAACCATTGGTTAAGCGGAGCTGTGGGAATACGGATATTCCAGCGGTCATAAACCTTAAAGACTGCCCGCATCAATTTATCCAGATTTTCCCGTTTTAAGGCAGAGATTGTAACTGTCGGAACTCCCTCAGCTTGGTTAAGCGAGGTCTGCAATTTGTCGTTCAGGCGTTGCAAAGCCTCTTGTCTGTTGGCGATGTCCCACTTGTTGACGGCAATAACTAAAGCGCGGCCTTCATCTAACACTTGGCGGGCGATGGTTAAATCTTGTTTATCAAGAACGGCGTCGGCATCAACAACCAAAACAACCACTTGTGCTAAAAAAGCAGCGTGTTTAGTGCTGGCCGCGGACATTTTTTCAAGTGAATCTCCGACACGGGATTGTTTTCTTAAGCCGGCCGTGTCCACCAGA
>CATGXW010000123.1 GCA_949542085.1 uncultured Alphaproteobacteria bacterium | reverse complement strand
ACATGGTTTTGCTGTGGCCGGGGTCGATTTTAATAAATTTATCACCCATCAAACCATCGGAGACAATAGAAAAAGTGCTGTCTTCGGGCAATTGGATATCTGAAGACAAGCTCATTTTGACTTCTGCGGTGTAATCTTCCGGATTCAGCTTTTGAGCAACGACGGTGCCGACTTTGATACCGTTCAGGCGAACATCGGAACCAACAGTCAAACCGCCGACTTTCAAAAATTTTGAAGTCACATTATAGCCTTGAACAACCTGCAAGTCAGAAACATTATATGCAAAATAAGCGAAGAACAAGGCAACGGCAATAACCACAATACCCATAATTGTTTCAACTGGTCTTTTATTCATTTTATATACTCCTAAATTTCTTCAAACTATTTTTTTGCATTACATTTTTCTAACAAAGCCTGACGATTGGCCTTTCCGATTCCGACGATACGATCCAAGAGTTCTTCAATAACCATGGCGTCTTGTGTATATGCGAATTCGTCACCGGGAGCCAACACATCTTCAGAACCGCCCGGTTCTATTTCAATATATTTCGATCCCATAAGTCCGGAACTGACGATTGAAGCGCTGCTGTCATCAGGAAGGACAATGCTGTCTTTGATTTCCAAGGTCAGAATGGCTTTAAAATTATCATCCAGTTTTGCGTTAACGACTTTACCGATATTCATGCCGGCCAAACGAACCAAATCACCGACCAACAAACCGTCTGTTCTGTTAAAACGGGCATCCAATTGATAATAGCGTCCGTCTTCCACATGTCTGACATTTTTACGAACAGAGATAAACAAGCCGGTCATCAAGATAATGGCAAAAGCCACCCACAAACCGACTTTCAGGACATTTTCCTCATCCTTGCTATAAATATCTTTACTCATATCAACTCCAAATTACAAAGTACTTTCCTATATAACTACAGTAAAATAAATATTTTGTCACCAACGATTTTGAAAAATAAAAATAATTGTTAAAATTTAAAAAAAAGTTGTTAGAATTATAGTATATTTGAAAACAGAAAGTTGAGAAAACATGCTGGTTGTAAAAAATTTATCAAAATCGTTCGGGCCGATAAAAGCGTTGGAGAATATTAATTTTTGCTTGAAAAAAGGCGAAATCACGGCACTGCTCGGACCTAACGGGGCAGGGAAGACAACGCTTCTCCGATTGTTAACAGGGGTTTATTCGCCCGATTGCGGAGAGGTTACTCTCAACGGATATAACATCTCAACCCAGCATCAGCAGGCTTTGCGCCAATTCTCATATGTGCCGGAAAGCGGCAGTTTATATCCTGAGCTGACGGTCTTTGAATATCTGCAGTATATCTCGCAACTGCATCGTCAGTCCCATCAGGATTTTGTTGATAGTTTGGTATTTTTGATTAAACAACTGGATTTGACAAGTGTTATCAATCAAAAAACAGAAACCCTGTCAAAAGGATACCGTCGTCGTGTCGGTATCGCCGGTGCATTGTTATCCAGACCGGAGATATTGATACTTGATGAACCGACAGAGGGACTTGACCCCAATCAAAAATTTTCTTTGCGCCATTTTTTGAAAGAATACAGCAAAGACAGAATTGTGATAATCTCCACACATATCATGGAAGAAGTTTCTGCGACGGCAAACCGTGTCATATTGTTGAACAAAGGAAAACTTATCCGTGATACCTATCCCGAAGAACTGAAGAAGCTGTCGGCAGACAACGACTTGGAAGAAGCTTTTCGTAAAATAACCGAATAAGGATGCCACGATGAGAACGGAAATCATAACAATTTGGAAAAAAGATTTCATATCTTTATTTTACAGTCGTCAAGCTTATTTTCTGATAGCAATTTATCTGGTCTTATCAATGGTTGCAACATTTTGGAGCGGCGGCTATTTTCAGATAGACAACACATCATTATTATCATTTTTCATCTATCAGCCCGAACTTTTTATTATTATTGTACCCGCACTGGCCATGCGTTTGTGGGCTGATGAACGTCGTTACGGAACGATAGAACTGTTGCTGACCCAACCGGTTCGCCCGCTATCCGTCGTTTTAGGGAAGTTCTTGTCCGCATGGAGTTTTTGCCTGTTGTTGCTTTTCTTAACCTGTCCGCTCTGGAAAACAACATCCCTTTATATAAAAACAGATAATCTTCACATTATGATAAACTATATAGGTTGTTTTCTGGCCGCCGGTTTTCTTTGCGGCATAAGCTGTTGCATCTCCTCATTCTGCAGCGGACCAATCAGCGCCTATATTCTGGCGGTGTTTTTCTGCGCTGTTGTTAAACAGATGAATTTTGATTATTTTCTCAAACCATTAGGCAGTTCGGGAGAGCTTCTTCAAAAAATTGCCCAATCATTGAATTTTGATGCTCATTATTACCACATTTTGCAAGGACAACTGGGCATAAACAACATTATGTTCTTTGGTGTTTCCATAATTGTTTTTCTGAGGTTCAATTCAATTGCCGTTGATTATAAAAGAGGTTGAAATGCCCCCTAAATGTCATTTTTCTAAAAATCTGTTTTTAACGCTTTCCGGAATTATGCTTCTATTGTTCTGGATTGCCGTTAATGTCGGAACAACCTTATGGACGGGAGATATCCAATTGGATGCCACAACAGATAATAAATACACGCTGACATCGGAAACCGTAGAATGGTTGCAAAAAAACAATCAGCATCTATACATAAAACTATATGTTTCGGAAAATTTGGAAGATGATTTTCCGCTGGTTGCGCAAAATGTTCGCCACATTACTTTCTTGTTGGAACAATATAAGCGCCTCTCCAAAAATCTGTTGCAGATAGAAATTATTCAGATTCGTCCGTTCTCTGTTTCTGAAAAAGAAGCCGAAAAACAAGGGATTCGTCCGCTTCTGAATGATGACGGTCAACGACGCCATTACGCGGGAGCCGTTGTTGGAAACGACATTGGTGACAGTGTGGTTATTCCTTATTTTGAACCTCAAAGACAACACTATTTGGAGCATGATTTCAGCCGGATATTAAGCGGATTAACAGATTTTTCTCCCAAAAGAATAGCCGTGATTTCGCCCACACTGCCTGTAATTGATCAAAACCAGAGTTTCAATAAAATCAAAGACTGGAATTTTATTCAACAGTTGCGTCAAAATTACAGGGTGGATTATCTGCCTTCCGAATTGATCGAAATCCCCTTGAAATATGACGCCGTGTTGCTCATCAACCCGCAGCAGATGGAAAATATCAGCAAATATGCATTAGACCAATATTTGCTTTACGGCGGAAACCTTGTGGTGTTTATGGATCCTTTTTCAGAAATGGATATGGTGATAAACGGAGCATCTCCCAATCAACGTTCCAATATGAAAGACTTTTTAGCGTCTAAAGGGATTTCTTATAATGAGAGAAAGGTGGCGGGAGACGTTACCTTGGGAATGGACGCGTTGATTTCATCTTCCGATGGCGCTAAAGTTCATCAGTATCCTCTTTGGATGCAAATCCGTCCGCCTTATATTAATCCTGAAAATTCCATAACCAAGGGAATTAAGCGGCTGAATATTAAATCTTCCGGTTCTTTTACGATAAAGGAATTGGGCAAAAATAAGATAACAACATTATACACCAATAGTGACAATGCCGGAGAAATTGATACCGGAACAGCTAAATATTCAACCAAAACCGTTATTAAGGAAAATTTTCAAGAACAGCAAAAAAGGCAGCGTCTTGGCTTGCTGGTTGAAGGAATGTTTTCATCCTTAGTAACCAGTCATCCCTTGGAAAACAGCCCGTTACTTCAGAAATATAGACCGTTTGTTTCCGTTTCCATAACCCCCGGAAAGTTATTGTTGCTGGGGGACAGCGATTTATTGGCCAACCATAACTGGAATAGGGCTCAAAGCACGGCGGAACAGAGTGTTTATGACTTTGTCCCTTATAACAACAATATGGATTTTGTTGAAAAAATCGTAGAC
>CATGXW010000122.1 GCA_949542085.1 uncultured Alphaproteobacteria bacterium | reverse complement strand
CAATAAGGTTCGTTTTTTGAATTATAATCACATGGATGCCATTCCTTCTATTGAAGGACAGCTCAATCTCATAAGCAAACCGGACCTGCGGTTGCCACCGCGCGGCGCTTTGCGTTTTTGCAATGTTGAAATCATTTTTTCTCCTTTTGTGGAGGATGATTTCAAACTCGAAGGCGTTATCGGCGCGGATCAAGCTGCTCCGAAAAATTTCCGAATCTATATCCCAAAGAACAAACTTCGTTCCTTTGTCGCTCAGGCATTGAGAAAAGAAAATGAAGAAAATGTCCTGCTGGGAGAATTTTTTAATGATTATTTTATTGGTGAAAATTAATGCCGCAGATTGAAATTTATACAGACGGAGCCTGCTCCGGTAATCCGGGGGCCGGTGGTTGGGGCGCCCTGCTTCGTTATGGTTCAACCGAAAAAGAATTGTCCGGCGGAGCGGAACAAACGACCAATAACAGAATGGAGCTTACCGCCGTTATTGAAGCCTTAAAAGCTTTGAAAAAATCATGTGATATTGTTCTCTATACCGACAGCCGCTATGTTATGGACGGCGTTCAAAAATGGCTTCCAAACTGGAAAACCAACAACTGGCGCACAACCAACAAAAAATCAGCGGTAAAAAATATAGAACTTTGGCAGGAGTTGGATGCCCTTCTGTCCTTACATAATATCCGGTGGATTTGGGTTAAGGGGCATAACGGTCATGTGGAAAATGAGCGAGTTGATAAACTGGCCCGAGATGAAGCCAAAAAATTTATTCAGGATAAGGTGTAACATTTTCCTCTTGACTAATTAGACATAACAAGATATGATTTGTCTAGTTTTGTTAATTAAACTTCTTAATGCAGGTCAATATGTCAAACAATCCTCCAAGGATTCTGCCGACAGAAGTCATTAAGAATCCTGCATCCCTTTCTCATTCCGCAACACGACGGAACATCCCCCTTTCACCTCAATTTGAAACCAAAGAAGAATACATCAAGTTCCTGCTTGACACCAACAAAATCTCTTATGACAAATACCGAATAAAAAACTCCATTATTTACCTAAAAGGTCATTTACATATAGATGAACGTGTTAAAAGCGGGCTTGACTGGAGTGATGTGGTCGTCACATCGGCAACGGTCGCACCGGGAAAAGTCAGCAAATACGCCTATCTTCCTTGCACCAAAACGGGCGTCAAATCAAACTTGCACACCCTCAGTATTGACGAATTTATGAAACATAACGCCTGTCACGCTCAGAAAAAAAACGGCAAATACATCGTCCCAGGCATCTTTCGAATTCCGGCAGCAGACATGTTGCCGGATTTTAGTTTGGTACAAGCTGAAAAAGTTTATTGCTACTACAACGGTAAAGTTAATTTGGAACGTCTCCCCTACGCCACCAAAGGTATTTTCGGCATCAAGGCCGAAAATATCATCACCCCCATGCCAAACGCCCTAAGAACCGCCAAGGCGAAAGGACTAGGCAAAAATATTTGCAGAGAACTGAAAAAAAGAGAACCCGGTCTATGGCAAAAATGGATTGTAACTTTTGGCTTCAAGAGCTCATATTAATAGTTCAGATTTTCAATAAGTTTACGAAAATCCATGTCATTGACAATTTCAGGAAGAACAAGTCCATCCGGTATCCTGCGGTTGAAAAGAATATAAAAAGGTAATCCCTGACGCCCGAATTTCTTCATGAAGTTAAGGATATCCTCGTTATAATTCGTCCAATCAACATCAATAACCGACACATTGTTATCCTCTAAAAACTCGTTCATCTGATCGCCGTCAAAAACCGTCACCTCGTTAAACTTGCAGGTCAAACACCAATCCGCGCCAATCCGCACCAGAACAGTCTGTCCGCTATCCATCAATCTCTGCACCTGATTATAGACATCAAAATTATTATACGAAACGGCGCTTATCTCCTGACGGCGCTCATCATAACTGTTTTTAGCCAAATTAAACGACCAACCCCAAATTGCCCCGATTAACAAAAAGCAAATAATATGAAAGAAATTTCTGGTTCGTTGCAAGACTTCAACGGTATCCGGCTGCTGATCAATAATCTCCATCAATGTCTTATGAAACCACAGAATTATCCAAAAGACACAAATAAAGGCAATAAATTGGATCAAAAGGGCTCCTGATGTCTGCGCATAAAGAATGTTTAACAACCATACTAAAGTGAGAAAAAGCATCCATCCCATAACACGACTGACTCCGGCCATCCACTTTCCGGGATTGGGCATCAGATAAATCAAATCGGGGAACACGGCGAATAACAGATAAGGCAAAGACAACCCCAGCATAACGGCAGACATTATCACAACAATGTCAACATAACTACCGCTCAAAGCAAAACCGACCGCTGTTCCCAGATACGGCGCCGTGCAAGGCGTGGACAACAACACAACAAAGAAGCCATTAAAGAAGTGCAGTAATTTTCCGGAAGAAACATTGATGCCAACCACCTTGTTCAAAACGCCGGCAAACGGCAGCTTTAAACATCCCCAAACATAGGATAAAAATCCGGCGACGACAAAAATCATACCACACAAAAAATATACATTTTGAAACTGCATTCCCCAGCCGATTGAACGCCCAAGCCATTTTAAGCCGCACACACAACCGACGAGAAAAGCAAACGAGCACCATATTCCCAAAACATTAAGAGCAAAGCTCTCCCTGATGTTTTTCTGATTTTTGGCGCCAAAGTTACCAAAAGAAAGAATCTTGAGTGACAAAACGGGGAAGACGCAAGGCATCAAATTCAACAAAAAACCACCAAACAAAGCCATCACCACCAAACTCAGCGACAACGTGCCGCTTTCACTATCCAGAATAGATACCTCCTCAGCTTTAATTTCCTGACGGAGTGATTGTTTTTGATTTAGGCGAATCGATATTTCAACAAGATGTCCTGATAAATCGGCCCCTTCTTCCAAGGCCTTAAACCGCGCCACAACCTTTTTTCCGTCAATGCGAACCAACGGCCGGTCAAACTTAACTCCCTCTTTGTCTTTAATAAAGATATCAAAATCCGTCACGCTTTCAGTGGTTTCAACCTCGACCCGAACAATCGGCTGAACATTGTCGACGGCATTGTGTTCAATCAGAACATTTTTAATAATTATATCTTTACTCTGCGCTTTGACACTGTAAATATCGGCAATCCTCAAAAAAGACGCGGCTTCCGAATCAACACTGACTTCAGGCTCCAGCTTTATCTCGGCCTTGCTGTCGACCGGCTGACAACTTGTTTCTCCGCAAACGGTTCCGGTTAAATCGGCTTTTAGCACAAGCGGTTCCTTTATATCCTTAACTGTCGCCGAAAAAGGAACAATCGTATTTCCCCAATATCCGACCATTGTCGCATTCTCAGGAAAAAGCCGATAAGGAATCGGCCAGCGCGTTTCTATCGCATCAAGATTTTCAGAATTGGAGAATGACAATTCCAATCCCTGATATTGCTTAAACTCCTCCAGCAAAAGAAACTGCTTATTCAACGGAAAAATTTGCAATGCGCCGGAGAGTTTTCCTTTTTCATCCACGGCCGTTTTCACGGTCAAAAAACGCATGTCAACAAATTCGGAATTGCTCCATTCGCCTATACCTCTTTTGTCATCAACAATTTTCCCGTCAAACAAGCCATAAGTAAAAACTTTTTTCCAATCGCCTTCCAACAGCGCTTTTTTGAATTCCGATTTGCGCTGAAACAAGCTTTTTCCCGTTAAATTTTCACTGATTTTGTTATCCACCGCCGCACGATCCCGCTCATTGTCCGAATATGCGATAACTTTCTTAAAATCCTGAATAATTAAGGGCTCATCACCATTGTCCCGATACGGAACAGCGTTTCCGTATTCTATTTGACTGTCATCAACCAAAATCGGCAAATCATCTTCAAGCAAAAACTCCTTAATCGCCCCTTTAACCTTGTTATACAGGCGCATTCCGATAATG
>CATGXW010000121.1 GCA_949542085.1 uncultured Alphaproteobacteria bacterium | reverse complement strand
TCTATAACTTCTTGGACAATCACGATGTTTCCCGAATTGCCAGTATTGTAAAGGACAAGCGCAAATTATTTCCGTTGTATGCGTTGCTCTTTACAATCCCCGGAATTCCGTCAATATATTATGGCAGTGAATGGGCGGCGGAAGGGGAACGTTCAAACGGAGACGCCTGTGTTCGGCCGTCTCTCGGGAGGCAAGCGGATGTCGCATTAACCAAGCACATCAGGATACTGTCTGAATTGCGCCGTCAAAATCCGGTTTTGATTTATGGCGATTTTCGTCTTATTGATGTTGATAAAGATATGATGTTGTTTTCCAGACGCTGGCATCGACAAGAAGTCTGGGGTGCCATAAACATTAGTGACAGAACAAAACGTTTGAAGGTTGGAAAAAAATATAAAAATCTTCCGCCTTATGGCTCATTCTTTGAATTCTTCTCTTTATAAAATAGAAAATTTTGGGCAATTTTTGTAAAAAGTTAAAAAAACATTAAGAAAAGTCTTGATTTTTTATAAAATGTATGTATATTAAACAAAAAATTACGCAAAATTGCGAAAATTGTCAATTTAATATAAACTTTAAGATGGAGCTTCTTATGAAAAAAGTTTTAGTTTTATCCTTGGCTTTGTTTGTATCTGCCTGCGCTTGTATGGATAGCAATGAACCGGAAGTTGTTTATGAAACACGCCGCACATCCAATTATGTTCAGCAACGCGGACGGGATTGTGATTTCTATGAAAACGGTACCTGCTATCACTATGTTTATGATACCAGCTATGCTCCGTCTTCATATCGCCGTTATGAACAAAACCGCTATTCAACAGGCACACGTGAAGTTCGTGAAAAACGTTTGTTCAACGGTTCTTCCTGCTCTAGCAGCCGCACAACATATTCCAACGAATCTCCTTGTGGCAAACCTGTTGTCAGAGAAAGCCGTGAACCTGTAGAAGTTGTTTACAAGAAAACTCGTTACACAACGGTTTATGAACCGAAAACTTATGAAGAAGTCAGCTATGAGAAAGAGCCGTACACCGGTTACAAGAGAGAAGGCTGTCGCGATTGCCTGTAATCCTTGCTGATTTATAATAAACATGAAAACTCCGGAATTTTCCGGAGTTTTTTATTTGCAATTAACGAATTCGTGTCATATGGTGAAAACGGAGGAAATATGTCTGAACATTTTTTATTGCTGTCATGTTGCGCCCCGTGTTCTTGCGCTGTGATATCCAAGCTTGCCGCCGACGGAGCAAATTTTAGCGTTGTGTTTTATAATCCCAATATTCGTCCTTTGGCGGAATATGAGCGTCGTCGGGATGAAAACGCCCGTGTCTGCAAAGAATACGGTGTGCCTTTTATTGAATTGGAATATGATAATGAACGTTGGTGCGATTTGACGCAAGGGTTGGAGGATTTGCCGGAAAGAGATTGTCGTTGTTCAATATGTTTTCATATGCGTCTGAAACGAGTCATGGAATATGCCAAAGCTAACGGTATTTCTGCCGTGGCCAGTGTGTTGGGGGTGTCTCGTTACAAAAATCTGGCTCAGGTAAATGAGGCGGCAGCAAAAGCATCGTCGGAAACCGGCGTGTCTTATCTGGAAATTGAGGGGCGAAAAGGCGGGATGCAGGAGTTGCGAACCAGCTTAATCAAGGAATTGCAACTGTACAATCAGGATTATTGCGGCTGCAAACCGCGGCAATAAAAAATCCGCCGGTTAGGGCGGATTTTTTATTGATAAAACTAAGGCTTAGTAAGCATTACCCTGTCCGTCAAAGTTTGTGTCTTTAACGGCTTTGTCCGTTGCAAAGTTGGCGGTTCTTTCCGTTGTGTTGCTGAGACTTGTCAGAAAACTGTCCAGATAATGGTTGTCATATAACCATTTGCCGCCGTAAGCCAAACCGCACAAAACAACGAGAATAACAAAACCTTTCATCTTCATCTCCTTATTAAATTAACCGATATCGTCAGTATAAAAATTTTTATAATGATGTCAATTGTCCTCTTGAGCAACTCACATCTTAACTCTTGATTTTTTAATTAAACTTTTTTAGTGTTTGAACGTCAACAAAAAATAGGTGAGTTTATGAAGTTTACATGGAAGAAAAACGTCCGTTTGTTTTTGTCTTATGTGCTACCCTCCATGATTGCGATGCTGATTGTCGGTTCATACAGCATTGTGGATACGATTTTTATCGGGCAGAGTTCCGGTGAAATAGGGTTGGCCTCGACAGCCGTGACCTGGCCGTTGGTTATGTTGCTTGGTGCGGTCGGAGATATGTTGGGGACAGGCGCCGCCATCATCATCTCTCAATCCCGAGGCGCGAAAGACATCAAGCGGGCGCGCATGGCGCTGGGTAATATGCTGATCTGGCAAGTTGTCTTTTGTACGGTTATGACGGTTATTATGTATGGCTGGTTGGAAGATATTTTGGTATTGTTCGGGGCAACACCGGAGTTAATCCCCGGCGCGCTGTCATATTCAAGAATTTTAATTGCCGGTGATTCGTAACGACGGACATCCCGTATGGGCAATGTGGCTGACAATCGGCGGCTTGTTGATGAATATCTCGCTTGATTATATCTTTATTTTTCCGATGCAACTGGGAATTGACGGTGCGGCTTACGCCACATTGGTGTCTCAGGTTGTTTCGGCCGTTGTCGGCTTGATATATTTTGCGCTACCTTATACCGAACTGCGCTACGGTTATAAAATGTTTCGCCTTCGCTTCAGTCGTTTGAAAGAAATTATCAAAAACGGATTTCCGTCTTTGGGCGCTCAATTGTCCATTATCGCCATGTTGTTTTTCCATAATTACCAATCATTGAAATATGGCGGTGTCAATGGTCTGGCGGCTTATACTTTTATTGGTGCCGTGGAATCTTTGGGATCCCTGCTGATGACGGGGCTGTCATTGGGCGTTCAGCCTCTGGTGGCTTATCTGTATGGAGGAAGAAGATATCTGCGCCAGAATATTATCGGCAATATGGGGTATATTACCGCGTTTGTACTGGGAGGGATTATGATGTCCGTATCAATTGCCGGCCATAATGTTTTTCCGGCGTGGTTCAATTTGCACGGCGAGGCGGCTGTAATGGCCTCTCATGGGTTGATTATCAGTTCGACAGCGTTTTTGTTGCTGGGTGTTATTCGTGTTGCCGGATATTATTATCAGGCGACGGGAAAGATTACGGAATCTTCCTTGCTGATTTATGGGGATGCCTTTTTTGCCCTGCCGTTATGTCTGTTTACATTACCGCTGTTTTTAGGGCTGGACGGTGTTTGGTGGGCAATGCCGGCATCAAGAGTCCTGTTGTTTGGTTATGTTTGCTGGTTGTGGTTTGGCAAAAAGCGCCGCCAGTCAACAAAACAATAGCTGTCTTTAGTCCAACAGGCGTGTGGCGTGTTCGACTTGAATAAAAAAAAGCCCGCAATTGCGGGCTTTTTTTGAAACTCAATACCAACTATTTCTTTTTAGAAGAAGTTGTTTTCTTAACAGTCGCTTTCTTAACTGTTGTTGTCTTTTTTGCAACAGTCTTAGCTTTGCAGGAAATGCTGCTGCTTTTGTTCATCATTTTACCGGACAATTGCAACAAAGCATTGTTCCAGTTTTGCAGGTCGTTACCATTTTGGCAACCTGAATTCAACCAGTTAAAGTAAGCAGCTGTGCGAATATCGTTTTCGTTGTAGTTCTTCATGACGTCCCTCAATAAAATAAAAGTTCAATAAAATCAGCTTTAAAAATATAGCCTAAAGGTTAATATTTTGTTTAAGGATGCAAAAAAATTAAAAATTTTCTTTATTTTCTAACGAGTCGTAACGATGATGAATACACTGGAGCGCTGTATAGTGTACGCCTTTGTTAATGGTATAATAGATAAAACGTCCGTCACGGCGGCTGACGACAAATCCGTCTTCTTTCAGGCGTTTAAGGTATTGCGATACTTTCAATTGTTCGCCGTCAATGCCGGAAATAATGTCGGAAACATT
>CATGXW010000120.1 GCA_949542085.1 uncultured Alphaproteobacteria bacterium | reverse complement strand
GTCAGATCGTCAAATTCACGCTTAATCTCGCTCTCTTCCAATTTGCGGAGGCTGCGTAACTTCATATTCAAAATCGCTTCCGCCTGATTTTCGGTCAAAGAGAACGTTTTCATCATAACAGCTTTCGGCTCGTCCTCTTCACGGATAATTCGAATAATCTCATCCAGATTAAGATAAGCAATCAGGTAACCGGCCAAAATTTCCAAACGATTATTGATTTTTTGCAAGCGATAATTGGAACGACGCAACAACACTTTTTGACGATGTTGCAAAAATTCATGCAAAACTTCTTTAATGCTCATTACCCGCGGTACATTATCAGAATCAAGCACATTCATATTCATGTTGAAACGGCTTTCAAGCTCCGTTTGCTTGAATAACAATTCCATCAGCATATTGGCATCGACATTGCGGCTTTTGGGCTCAAGAACAATGCGGATATCATGGGAGGATTCATCGCGAACATCACTCAGCAGCGGAATTTTTTTGTCCTGCAATAACAACGCAATGCGTTCAATAAGTTTGGATTTGACAACCTGATAAGGAATTTCGGTCACAACAATTTGATATTGCCCCTGCCCTAAGTCTTCTTTTTCCCATTTGGCACGAATGCGGAAATTGCCGCGTCCTTGCGTATAGGTATCCAAAATTGTTTGGAATTTATCAATAATGATTCCTCCGGTCGGAAAATCCGGACCTTTTATCTTGCGGACCAAAGCTTCAATTGACGCTTCGGGATTATCAATCAAAAGCAACAAGGCGTCACTGACTTCCGAAAGATTATGCGGCGGAATGTTGGTTGCCATGCCAACCGCAATACCGGCAGAACCGTTACACAATAAATTGGGAACGGCACCGGGCATCACAACAGGTTCACATTCCTCGCCGTCATAGGTGTCTCGAAAATCGACGGCATCATCATTCAGGCCGTCCATCAAGGCAATGGCAAATTCAGTTAAGCGCGCTTCGGTATAACGCATGGCTGCCGGACTGTCACCATCAATGTTACCAAAGTTTCCCTGCCCGTCAACCAACGGATAACGCACTGAAAAATCTTGCGCCAAACGACACATTGCCCCATAAACGGCACTGTCACCATGCGGGTGATATTTACCGATAACATCACCGACAACACGCGCGCATTTCTTGAAACCGGATTTCGGATCCAAATGCAATTGGCGCATAGCAAACAACAAACGGCGATGCACAGGCTTCAAGCCATCCCGAACATCCGGCAAGGCACGGTCAACAATGGTTGACATCGCATAGGACAAATAGCGACTGCTCAGTTCTTCGGCTAAGGCCACGTTTTTGATTTTTTCGTTGGTTTCGACCATGATTATTCCAGTTAAAACGTCAGATTACTTATAATTTCCGCCAAGTTAGCACGACTTTGCGGAAATTTCAAGTTGTGCGGATTAAAAAAGTTTTTATTGAGGAAAAAAGCAGTCATTTTCAACAAATCGACCAACTCATCGACTTGTGGATGATAGTTATTCTTCAAAATAAAGTCAGGATATTTATAAAGGCGATTTTTGTACGGTTCGCCGGCTTCGGCACAAACGGCTTTTCCGGTTTTTGGGGAAACATAGGCCAAATTTTCCGTCACTCCCGTTGCCGAGCATTCGCTTAAATCCAACCCCACACCGAGGAAGTCAAGAAGATAAAATTCATAATAAGCATAATACACTATCCAATTATCTTCATGTATAAAGTTAAATATATCATCAACACTGCGATAAAAAGTTTCCAGATTTTCAAGTTCCGGCAAACAGGCGTTTGCCAAAGCACAGAAAGATGTCAGCATGCACAATTTTTCAGCATCACTTAAAAAATGAACGGCAACAGGATTTTTTAGATCAACACGCAATGCCAGCATATTGTCATCAACTCGGGCATAGGCTTCAAATTCGACGAGATTGCCCAGTTGGAATGTGGATAGTTTCTTCCGGCTCAACGCACTTCGGACAAATCCGGTCACCTTGCCATGCGTTCGACTGATGAGAGTGAGAATCAGACTATTCTCCCCGTGCCGTCGCATATTGATGATGTATCCTTCGTCTGTAAACCGCATGCTTCCTCCATGGCACAGTCTATGTTTTTTACATTCCGCCGTCAATCTTTATTCTACAAAACATTTGTTATAAAACAAAAGGCGGATCCGTTGAGGATATCCGCCTTTTAAAGATGTTTTGATGATTACATCGCTTTCTTTGTCAACAGACGATGTTTTTTGGTAATAGTATCATATTCCTGCAGTCCGGCAAGGACCTCTTTCATATCTTTCAGAGCGATTGTATTCGGTCCGTCAGATAAAGCTTTGTCCGGATTTTCGTGTGTTTCCATAAACACGGCAGCAACACCGACGGCAACAGCGGCACGAGCCAAAACCGGAGCGAATTCACGCTGGCCACCGGTTGAAGCACCTTTACCTCCCGGCTGTTGAACAGAGTGAGTCGCATCAAAAATAATCGGACATCCCGTATTCATGGCTATTTGCGGAAATGCCCGCATATCAACAACAAGCGTGTTATAGCCGAAGCTTGTGCCTCGTTCGGTGATGCAAACGTTTTCATTACCGCTGTCGGTTACTTTTTTAACAATATTATCAACATCCCACGGTGCTAAAAACTGTCCTTTTTTGACATTAACAACTTTTCCCGTTTTAGCTGCGGCGACAACCAAATCTGTCTGACGGCACAAAAACGCAGGAATCTGCAACATATCAACATGTTTGGCAACTTCTTCACATTGCGCCGCTTCGTGAATATCGGTCACGATGGGAATGTTGTTATACAATTTTTTAATCTCATCAAAAGTACGCATCCCCTCTTCCAGACCAACACCTCGAGCTCCGTTGATTGAGGTGCGGTTGGCTTTATCAAAAGATGCTTTGAAGACATAATTCAAGCCCAATTCGGCGGTTATTTCACGCATGGCTCCGCAAATATCAATCGCATGTTGGCGGCTTTCAATCTGACAAGGACCGCATAACAAAGACAGCGGCAAATCATTGCCGATTTGAAAATTTCCGATACTGATAGTCTTTTGCGGACAGAGTGATTTTATTTCAGCCATAGTTCCTCCTCACATTGTGGCACCTTATCTAACTTAATGCCTTATACCCAAAATCAAAAAAACGCAAGATTTTTTTGAAAATCTCAACATTTTGTCAAAATCTCAACATTTTAATTGATGGCTATCCGGCTCCACACAAACAACACGTTACCATTGTTCTTAATCCCCGGAACATAAGCCGCCTGAAGTGAAAATCTTTTATACGTCACGCCAGCCAAAGGAAGCGGTAACGGTACCGGAATATATTTGTATTCATGGCGCTGGGTCAAGCTTAACGTATAGCCGACGCCCACTGAGAAGTCTCGATTGCAGTTGACGTACCAGTTTTTTTGATAGGCGTAGCCAAAGATGGTTTCCAAATAGAAGTTGGAATCCTTAAACCCCATAGCATATAGACCGTGCCAGTTTCCGGCCGCATCATAATAAGATTTGCCGAGACCAATTCCCCACGGTTCTTCGTTGTAGTCCTCTATTTTTTCCTTATCGTAAAAAAGCCTGTTATGCCATGTGTATACCGGTATATAGACATCATATTTATCAGACGCCCATGTTTCCTTAACATCTTGTTTCAATTGCTGAAAATAACTGTCCATATCGGCATGAGCCGCGGAAGCAAAGAAAAAACTACAAAAGAAAGCTATGATAATTTTTTTCATCTTCAAAGTCCGTCACGTTGTTGTTCTTCGTTTTTATAGCGCAAAATTTTAAATTGGCAACAAGGAATAAACTATCCACAAAAAAGCCCTCCGAAAAGAGGGCTTTTTTTTAATTACAGCAGACGGCTCTTGTCGATTGCCGCTTTCACAAACGACACAAACAGCGGATGTGGGGCAAACGGTTTTGATTTCAGCTCGGGGTGGAACTGAACGCCGATAAACCATGGGTGATCCGGAATTTCGACAATCTCCG
>CATGXW010000119.1 GCA_949542085.1 uncultured Alphaproteobacteria bacterium | reverse complement strand
TGCTTTCTTTGACGGCCGTAAACGCGCAAGCGGCATCTTATGTTCGGGATATTAAAGTCGACGGTTTGCAGCGTGTGGAGCTGGAAACGGTTTTGTCCTATGTTGATATCAAGAAAGGCGCGGTTGCCAGTGACGGAAAGCTTGATGCCGCTTTGAAACAGTTGTATGCCACAGGCTTGTTTAATGATGTGTCGATGAATGTTAAAAGCGACGGGCTTTTGGTGATTGATGTCGTTGAAAATCCTGTCATTAATAAAGTGTTGTTTGACGGTAATGACAAGATGGATGATTCCATGTTGGAAACAGAGGTTCAGTTGAAGCCTCGTTCCATGTTTTCTCGGGCAAAAGTTCAGGAAGATGTACAACGTATTTTGGAGGTCTATAAAAGAACAGGGCGTTATGCCGTTGTGGTGGAGCCTCAGATTATTGAGCGGGATCAAAATCGTGTCGATTTAATCTTTAATATTAATGAGGGGCCGATTGCATCAATCGATAAAATTAATTTCGTCGGTAACAAGCATTATTCAGACGATGATTTGGCCGCTGAAATTATGAGTAAGGAAAGTCGTTGGTATCGTATTTTCTCCTCTGCTGAAAATTATGATGCTGAAAAGACGAACTATGATAAAGAGTTGTTGCGACGTTTTTATTTGAAACGCGGTTATGCCGATTTTCGTGTTGTTTCTGCGGTTGCCGAGCTGAGTCCGGATAAGACGTCTTTTGTGGTGACATATGTTTTGGATGAAGGAAACCGTTATAAAGTTCGTTCAACGGATGTTGTTTCGGATATGTCCGATGTTAAGACAGAAGAATTAAAAGATGATTTGTTGTTGGAACCGGGGGATTGGTTTAATGCCAATGATGTTGAGAAAAATATTACGTCTCTGACTAATGTTTTGGGGCAAAAAGGGTTCGCTTTTGTGGATGTTGATTCTGAATTGGAAAAGGATACGGCAACTAATGAAATCGATGTGGTTTATCACATCAGAGAAGGCGAACGTATCTTTGTTGACAGAATCAATATCAGCGGAAACACCAGAACACATGATGAAGTTATTCGCCGAGAATTCCGTATTGAGGAAGGTGACGCGTTTAACGTTTCCAAGATTAAGGATTCCCGCCGCAATGTCGAGAACTTGGATTATTTCAGCAAGGTTGACATTGAAACAGTTCCGACTGATGACAATAAAGCGGATTTGAACGTTAATGTCGAAGAAAAGTCGACAGGATCGTTTAATGTCGGTATCGGTTATTCGACGGTAAACGGTGCTTTGGTTCGCACCGGTATTAGCGAAAACAATTTCCGCGGTGTCGGTCAGCGGTTAGGTTTTGATGTCGGAATTTCACAACGCGCGCAAGAATATGATTTAAGTTTTACGGAGCCTTATTTCTTGGGTCGTCGTTTGAGAGCCGGTTTTGATTTGTTCCGCACGGAAGAGGACTATCAGGATGAAGGGTCTTATGACAGCGAGACCAATGGCGGACGGTTGCGTTTGGGATGGAATTATACTGATGATTTGTCTCAGCAGGTTCGTTATACTTTGCGTCAAGATGAAATCCGCAATGTCGACAGTGGCGCTTCTCGTTATATTAAGGAAGAGGAGGGCAAGTATATTAACTCATCTGTCGGTCAGACAACCGTTTATGATAAGCGTGACAGCGCATTAAATCCAAAAGAAGGTTATTTCTTGAGTTTTGGTAATGATGTTGCCGGTTTGGGCGGTGATGAGAAGTATTTGAAGTTTGATGTGAAAGCTTATCAGTACTATACGTTCGCCGATTATTATACATTTAAGCTGTTTGCCAACGCCGGCTATATTACCGGTTATGACAATAAGGATGTTCGTTTGTCTAACCGTTATTTCTTGGGCGGATCAACTCTTCGCGGTTTTGATGTTGCCGGTATCGGTGCTCGTGATAAATATACCAAAGACGCTCTGGGTGGTAACTGGATGATTTATACCGGCGGTGAATTGATGTTTCCAATCGGTTTGGATGAATTAGGGATCCGAGGCCGTACTTTTGTGGATGCCGGTATGTTGGGCAAACCGGATAATATGCATGAGGGAATCGAGTATTCCGATAAAGCTCGCGTGGCTGCCGGTTTTGGTTTCCAATGGTTGTCTCCGATGGGGCAAATTGATATTGATTTCGGTTTCCCGATTGTCAAAGAAAAGTATGATGAAACACAAGTGTTCAGACTTAACTTTGGCACACGTTTGTAACTTTCAATGGAGTGATAGAATATGGTTGATACGAGATTTTTTGTTAACAAAGGACCTTTTTCTCTGGAGAAAGTTGCGGAAATTTGTGAGGCAACGTTGGTTGATGCCGCACAAGGCAGTGTGATGGTTTCTGATATTGCAACACTCGATAAGGCCGGTGAAGGGCAGATTTGTTTCTTTTTTGATAAGAAAAAGAAAGCGCAGGCGGCGGAGATTAAAGCCACAGCATGTGTGACAACTGAAGAGTTCAAAGATTTGATTCCTCAAGGTGTTGCCGTATTGGTTTGTGCCAATCCGCATCTGGGTTTTGTAAAGTTGAACTATGCTTTGTATGAAGAGCCTCGTCCGGCTCCGGAAATTCGTCCGACAGCGGTTATTTCTAAAACAGCGTTGATTGGTGAAAATTGCTATATTGGCGACGGTGTTGTTTTGGGGGATCATGTTAAAATCGGCGATAATTGTATTTTGGAAGCGAATTGTGTGATTGGTCATGGTTGCCAAATCGGCAATAACTGTCGTATCGGTGCCAATGCTAATGTCGCTTACTGTCTGATGGGCAATGATTGTTATATTTACGGCGGTGCGAGAATTGGTTGGGACGGATTTGGTTTTATGACGCTGCAGGGGCAGCATAAGCGTATTCCGCAGGTCGGGCGCGTTATTATCGGCAATGATGTCGAGATTGGCGCCAATGCTTGCATTGACCGTGGTGCTCTTGATGATACGGTCATTGGTGACGGTTGCCGGATTGATGATCTGGTGATGGTTGCTCACAATATTAAACTTGGCAAAGGATGTATTTTAGTGTCACAAACGGGTATTGCCGGAAGTTGTACTTTTGGCGATTATGTTGTTTGTGGCGGACAAACAGGCTTTGCCGATCATCTGAATATCGGCAGCGGGGCTCAGATTGCTGCACAGTCCGGCATTATGCGAGATGTTGAACCGGGTGCGGTCGTTATGGGGTCGCCGGCGGTGCCGATTAAGGATTTTATGAGACAGGTAGCTTTCTTGCAGAAAGCCGGAAAAAAATAATTGAATGAAGGATAGATGTAATGTCTGAAAATAAAATTTATCAAGTTGAAGAAATTATGAATATGTTGCCGCACCGGTATCCGTTTTTGCTGGTTGACAGATTGGAAGTTGAGGTTCCCGGTGAAAAAGGTATCGGCTTGAAAAATGTTACGATGAATGAAGAGTTTTTCCAAGGTCACTTTCCTGGGAATCCGGTTATGCCGGGGGTTTTGCAGATTGAAGCAATGGCTCAAACTGCCGGAGCTTTGGTTTTGGCCAGCATGGAAAAGAAAGACGGCAAGCAGGCCGGTGTGTTCTTTATGTCAATCGATGGCGTAAAATTCCGCAAGCCGGTTAAACCGGGTGATCAGTTGCGTATGCACGTTGAAAAAATCAAAGCTCGTCGCAATGTGTTTGTTTTCCGCGGTGAAAGCAAAGTTGACGGACAGGTTGTCAGTGAAGCAGAATTTACGGCAATGATTGTTGAATAGACGTTAATATTTAAAACGACGAAAAGTCTGATCGGTCATATGCCGGTCAGGCTTTTTTATGGCGGAGAGATAGGGATTACTCTGCGCTGCGCTTGAGTTGCACAGGCGCTCATCAGCAAGCTGACCGCGATACTTGCGTCTCGCTTTCGCTGGTAGTCGAACCCTTTTTTCTAGGGTTCAAATCCCAATACACCTCATCATTAACAAAAAAAGCACCACAGGGGTGCTTCTTTGTTAATGGCGGAGAGATAGGGATTCG
>CATGXW010000118.1 GCA_949542085.1 uncultured Alphaproteobacteria bacterium | reverse complement strand
ATAGTCAAAAGGTTGGGAATAAGATCATAGCGTTTTTTCAGCTGCACATCAATTCCTGAAGCGGATTCTTGCAACCGGTTTTTCTTTTTTATCAATGAAACATAAAGGGCGTAAAAACCGATAATCACAATACCGACAACAGCGTATAACATAATCTTTTCCATCGTTTTCTCCTTTGCGTAAACCACAGTCATAATATACAGGCATTAGCTTTAAGAAATATTAAAAATTTGCCGTTAAATTAAAATCAAGGAGAAAAGGTATGCTGAATATTATCTGGGTGTCATTCTTTTTGATAGCCTTTATTGTTGCGGCGGGGCAAAGTCTGTTTTTGGGACAGCCGCAGATATGGTCGACATTGACGACTGCGATTTTTGCGTCAGCCAAAATGGCATTTACGATTTCTCTTAATTTGACCGGCATGTTGTGTTTATGGCTGGGGTTGTTAAAAATCGCTGAAAAGTCGGGACTGACCAATGTTTTGGCCAAAGGGGTGCGCCCGTTGTTTAAGAATATTATGCCCGATGTTCCCGAAAACTCGCCGGCGATGGGATCCATGATAATGAATATGGCGGCTAATGTCTTGGGGTTGGACAATGCGGCCACGCCGATGGGATTAAAAGCGATGGAACAGTTGCAAGAACTTAATCCCCGCAAAGACAGAGCCTCCAATGCCCAAGTTTTGTTTATGGTGATTAACTCATCTGCCGTAACGTTGATTCCGATAACAATTTTAATGTATCGAGCCGAACTGGGAGCGTTAAATCCTGCCGCCGTGTTTATTCCGATTCTGTTGGCAACGTCCTGTTCGACGTTAGTCGGTTTTTTGAGTGTGGCATTTGTTCAAAAGTTACATGTGTTCAATAGAGTGGTTCTTGGATATCTGCTGGGATTTTTCAGTGTTGTCGGTTTAACGGCCTGTTATTTCCAGTCCTTGCCGGCAGAAGAAAGATTGGTTGCCTCCGCGGCTTGCGGCAACTTCTTACTGTTTTTGATAATTATTGTTTTTTTGGTATCCGGTTTGATAAAACGGTTGAATGTTTATGAAACGTTTATCACCGGTGCCAAAGAGGGGTTTGACATTGCCGTTCGGATTATTCCGTATCTGGTGGCAATGTTGGTGGCGATTGCCGTTTTTCGTGCGTCCGGAGCCATGGATTGGCTGATTGTCGGGTTTGAGAAATTCTTTGCGTTTTTAGGGATGAACACCGATTTTGTGGCAGCGCTTCCGACCGCCGTGCTCAAGCCGCTGTCCGGTAGCGGGGCGCGGGCGATGATGTTGGAAACGATGACGACGTATGGTGTTGATAGTTTTCCCGCGTTTGTGTCATCAGTTGTGCAAGGGTCTACCGAAACAACATTCTATGTTCTTGCGGTTTATTTCGGCGCTGTCAAAATTACCAAGGTCGGTGCGGCGCTTCTCTGTGCTTTGCTGGCTGATTTTGCCGGAATAGTCGCGGCAATAGGTTTATCTTATGTGTTTTATTAAGGTATCTTAAAGAAAATATTGCTAAGATAGGATAGAGGTGAAAATGAGGGCGTTAATTCAAAGAGTTGCCGAATGTCAGGTTGATGTGGAAGGAAAGACAGTTTCTTCCATCGGTCGCGGCATACTGATTCTACTGGGCGTGCAAAAAGGCGATACACCGGCTTGTGCTGAATATTTGGCTAAAAAAGCCTGCAATCTTCGAATTTTTGAAGATGAAGCAGGTAAGATGAATCTGTCGGTTCAGGATATTAAAGGCGGCATTTTAGCCGTGTCACAATTTACGCTGGCTGGAGACACATCCAGAGGCAATCGTCCGGGGTTTGAAACGGCCGAAAAACCGGAAAAAGCCAAAGAGTTGTACGAATATTTTGTAGGATGTCTGAAACAGAGCGGTTTGGAAATCGGTACCGGAATTTTTCAGGCCGATATGCAGGTGAGGTTAGTTAATGACGGACCGGTAACATTTATGTTAGAAAAAGGGGAAAATCATGGATAATGAAAATCAGTTGCCAGAAGATGAGAACGCTGTTTGGGAAGATTTGTTGGATGAACTTTTTGCGCTGAATTATGATCAGGTGCAGGAGATTCTTGAGGTCGAACGTAAGATTTATGTGGAATTGCAGCAAAGTCCCAACAACTTGTCCGGACTAATAACCCTGATGTATTGTCAGGTGATGTTGGGCAATCGGGAAAAAGCCAAAACCTTAGGGACCCGAATTTGGGAAATCGGTGGTAATCTGGAAGCTTTTTTCGAATTTGTTTATGTTGAAAATCTTCTCAGTTTGGGCATGTTGGACATGGCTTTGGTACTTCTGAAGCCAAGGTTTGAAAATCTGCGCGAAAACCTTGATTTGTTTTATCCGAGTTTGACCAAGTTTGCAGTTATGACCGGCAATTTAACACTATTGAAACGCATAAGTGAATATCCAGATTTGCCGGAGGAGGAAGATATCTTATTTGAACTGGCGGATGTTTATGGCGAAGCTCAATACGCGTCGGTTTTCAAAAGTATAATGAAGTTAATTTTAGAAAATGTCTCCGAGCATCAATGTTCATATGAATACGAGCTTTTTGATGATCGAGGTTTCCCCGAAATGATGATTGTGGTTTATGTTAATAACGACGAGGCGTTTCGTAGCCGTCTGCAAACAATCGTCGAAGATAAAATCAGTGCTTTGTGGACGTCGATGGGGTATGAGCAGATGAATAACATCGGTGTCAGTATTGCCGCCATTCAGGAACATGAAGGCTGGAATATCGCCGAATAGGTCGCTTTAATTCGGGCGTCGGATTTTTCCGGCGCCTGTAGGGGTGATTATAGCGTCTCTGTTCATGAAAGCGCCGGGAGTCTTGGTTGATATGTTATAGACAATAACGTTTCCGGCCTGTGTAAACAGTTTTTTCATGAGTGATGAAGCCACACTTTGTTCGTCTTTGGAGCTTTCAAACAAAATGAAACGATTTTGATGTTCTGTGACGCTTGTTTCTTTGCGGGTATTGTATAGCTCAAGAGAAATGACCATTTGCAGGCGATTGGTCTGGGTGTTGATGGGATCTACTTTCGCTCTGAGAACTTCCGGTTTCAGGATATAATCTGCCGAGTTTTTGTCTGTTGTCACCGTAACGCCGGCTTTTTGAAGAATAATCTCCTTAAGGTCTTCAAAATAAGCGTTGGTGGTCATGCCGTTAAAGAACTTTGTTTTTTCAATAAAGACCTTTGACAAACCGTCTCCGGTGCTTTCTTCTGACGGAGCCGGCGGTACCGGTTGTTCTGCATCAACGTTTTCTTCCGATAACGTCGCTTCCGGTAACACGGGAGCCGGCGGAAAATCCGTTACGGAAGGAACCAATGCCGTTTCATCTTCAATATCAAGGGCTTGCGGATAATCTGGCGTCTCCTGAATGTCTGAGGGTTTTACCGCAAATTTTTGATAATTGTCGTCAATCGCTTTCAGAATATTGTCACTATGTAAAAAGCCCGTTGTTTCCACGCAAATTTCGTCATTGCCTTGCTTGGTGGTTTTGACGGACAAATCTTCAATGTAGTTGTCAACAATACCATAGACCAAAACATTAAAATCATGTGCGGACAGTTTATCCCGATATGCGCTGAGTTCAGAAATATTCTCAACGGATTTGAAACTGGCTTTATCTGTTGCGCGAACCCTGACCGATGATTTTGCCTCTCCGGTTTTTATTGTTTCACAGGCTTTGCCGAACAAGCTGATAACAGCCGTATCATCATCAACAGCCATTGCCGGTTGGATGAAAAATAACCCTGAAAAAAGAATTAAAGAGTGTCGCAGGAGTTTCATTACCACCAGCTTCTGTCGTCATTTCTGAGTTGTTTGAGATTGATGACCCACTCATCGACTTTAACGTTATTGTTATCAAAAAGAATCATTTTGTAAACAATGGTCGGAACATCTTCGCTTCCGCCTTCATCAACCAAAACCTCCAGATAATAGTCCGCCTCGTCTTTGTTATTGACGATTTTATAGTCATTGGCGCCTTCCAAAATTTCTGT
>CATGXW010000117.1 GCA_949542085.1 uncultured Alphaproteobacteria bacterium | reverse complement strand
CCTTTTTCTTGCCAATCTCGCCGTTCTGAACATTAAAGTCCATAATTTACACTGGAATGTTATCGGCCCCGAATTTATGCAAATTCATAAAATGACGGAAGATGTTTATAAAATGTTGCAAGTACAATTCGATACAGTAGCAGAAACAATGAAGATGCAAGGTAAATTCCCGATGGCAACCACTGCCGAATATGTAAAAAACGCAACAATAAAGGAAGTTAAAAGCCGTGATTTTCAAGTTTATGAAGTATTGGAAGAATTGGACAACGATTGCGGGATTATTATGGATCTGGCAAAAGAAATCCGCGATGAAGCCGACGAAAACGACAATTTCCAAATTGCCAACCTATTTGAAGACTATCTGGACGTTTATTCAAAACAGGCGTGGATGATTAAATCCATGCTGCAAGAAGATATCGAA
The DNA here is from genome assembly GCA_949542085.1 of uncultured Alphaproteobacteria bacterium. Lineage (GTDB taxonomy): Bacteria > Pseudomonadota > Alphaproteobacteria > RF32 > CAG-239 > CAZU01. The sequence goes on along the minus strand of CATGXW010000117.1, from coordinate 3,629 downwards.
GGCATAGAAGACGACAGCGATGAATAAAATAATCAAAAGCGCCCTTTTTGGACGCTTTTTCTTTTACTTACACTTCATTAGTTTTTTCAATTTTTCATACGCAGGTGTATTTGAAATATAAAAAATAGAATTTACAGACCGCTTAAGATGTTCTGTAACCGACCTCATAATAAAATCAAAAGACGTTTTATTATATAAATCACTATAAGTCATCAAAACCTTATTTGCCATTTTCAAATTATCTTGAAACACCGTTTCATCGCAATTTTCCGCGCTGTTTTCTGCAATTTTGCATAAAATTGCTTCCGTATGAAATTGCACGGCATTTATTTTATCAACACGATTAAGATGTACAGCTTCTTTCATTCTGTTTCTAGCATCTTCACAAACAATAGCCATATCATAAAACTTATTAATTGCATTAATATATTCTATATCTATTTTTCCAACAAATAAGTTTCTGACTTTGAACCACTCTAATGTTTGGTATAAAGGAGCCGTTTTATAAATATCTTCAGCAACAACCGTTAACTTTAATCGGTTTAATGCTTCTTCAATATTATCAATTTCAAGCTTTACAATAGTTGCTGCTCTTCTTAAATCATCCTTTTTTTGACATTTATAAACAAAATAAGCAACCAAACCAACAATAGCCATTACTATGGTTTGAACAAAATTACTATTAAATATCTGAAAAAAAACATTACCCATAAAACGCTCCTTAACACTGCAAACCGGTTGTTGCATCATCTATCACAACAACATTCACTTTATAATCACATTATTCCTCATTTTTTCAAAACAAAAAATAATTAATTCTGCTTAAAATACCATTTACCCAACCCAACAATAAAAGCTCTGCTGTTAAAGCAATACTTTTTGACGTACCCGGAGGGATTACTCGGCGCTTCGCTTGAGTTGCACTGGCGCTCGTTCGCTCCGCTCTTCGGCGTTCTCCCGCCCGCCTCTCGCTGGTAGTCGAACCCACTTCTTCGTTAGTTCAAATCCGCCGGTACTCAACATAAACAAATACCACCTGCAAGAGGTGGTATTTGTTTATGGCGTACCCGGAGGAAGCGCTACGTAAAATTAACCGTTGCTCCGGTTAATTTTATCTGCAAGCTCTCTGTAATATCTTAATGAGTGAGGGAAATTATTTGACCGAAACGAATTTAGATACCTGAGAACGAACCCGGGGTTCGACCCTCCGGGAAGCCATAAAAATAAAAGCCCTGCTGTTAAAACAGGGCTTTTATTTTTAATCTGGCGTACCCGGAGGGATTCGAACCCACGACCCTCAGCGTCGGAGGCTGATACTCTATCCAACTGAGCTACGGGTACATCAATGTTTTTATTTACTACAATAAATTATTGTGAAACTCAACCCTAAAAATCACGTTGAATCACTTTTTGCCGCATTTTTTCCTTGACTTATCCCAAATTTATGAGTATTAAGAGGCAACTAGTTTATTTATAAGGAATTTGAACAATGGCTAAAAAATGTGATATTACCGGCACCGGCGTTATGAGCGGCAACAATGTCAGCCACGCTAACAATCGTTCTCGTCGTCGTTTTATGCCGAACCTGCAGGTTGTTTCTCTGTTGAGCGACACTTTGGGAAAAATCTTCAAACTCAAAATTTGCTCTAAAACTCTCCGTTCTATTGAACATAACGGTGGTTTGGATGCTTACTTGGAATCTACTTCCAACAGCAAATTAACCGAAGAAGCTAAAAAAATTAAAAAATCAATCGCAAAGAAAAAAGCTTCTAACTAATTTATTTTAGATTTTCAAAACCCCGCTTCTTTCAAGCGGGGTTTTATTTATCCCCATTATCCCCACAATCCACAAGCCTGAAAATTTAATTCGCCATAACCTTTGTCTTTTGCTTTTTTATCGGCTATAAAATTGAAAAAAATAAACAGGACGAAAAAACAATGGAACAGCCTAACATTTCTGATATGCCGCAAAACCTTGAAGCCGAACAAGCTCTGCTCGGAGCGATTCTTGCCAATAACAAGGCTTTTGAAAAAGTATCGGAATTTCTAAAACCTCAACATTTTGCCGACCAGATTCACAATAAAATCTTTGAAGTCATTTCCAAGCTTATTACCCGTGGCCATGTTGCCGATGTCATCACGCTTAAAAACTTTTTTGAACAAGAAGGAACCTTGGCTGATGTTGGCGGTGCCAAATATCTGGTTAAACTGGCAGACACGGCGACTCCGTTAACCAATGCCGAATATTACGCCCAGTTTATTTATGATAAATATCTGCGCCGCGAGTTAATTTCCACCGGCTTTGATATCGTAAACAATGCCGTCAAGGAAGACATCGACTCCGATGCCAATCAACAAATTGAATTAGCGGAAAGACGTTTGTTTGAACTCTCCAACCAAGGCGATATCAATGGCGGCTTCGTTGACTTTTCCGAAGCACTGGTTTCGTCCCTCGGACACATCGAACAAGCTTATCAAAAAGAAGGAAAGATTTCAGGATTACCAACCGCACTGGATGCTCTCGACAACAAAATCGGCGGCCTGAACAATTCTGACTTGATGATTATCGCCGGACGTCCGGCCATGGGAAAAACCGCTCTGGCGACAAACATCGCCTATAACGTTGCAGAATACATGAGCCACGCAAAAGATTTAGATGAAAAATCCCGCGGCGTTGCCTTTTTCTCCCTCGAAATGTCTGCCGACCAGCTGGCAACCCGTATCCTATCAACCGTTACCCAGACCAACGGCCATAAAATGCGCACCGGTGAACTTGACAGCGCCGAATTCACCCGTATTGCCGCCGCCGTGCGTGAACTGGAAAGAATTCCTTTGTATATCGATGATACCCCCGGTTTGAACATCAATACCATCCGCACCCGAGCCCGCCGCCTCAAAAGAAACAAAGGATTGGGATTGATTGTCATCGACTATATCCAACTGATTACCGGTACCGGCAGCAAACGCACCGAAGGCAACCGCGTGCAAGAATTGTCCGAAATCTCCCGTGGTTTAAAGATTCTGGCTAAAGAACTAAACGTTCCTGTCATCGCCCTGTCACAATTAAACCGTGGCGTGGAACAACGAGAAGATAAACGTCCGGTAATGTCTGACCTTCGTGAATCCGGATCAATCGAGCAAGACGCCGATATCGTCATGTTTGTTTACCGTGAAAATTACTACCTCAAAAACGAAGAACCGCAGCAGAAACCATCTGAAACACCGGAACACCTGCAAAAACGCCTTGAAGAATGGGAAGCCCGTATCCGTGCCACCAACAATGTCGGCGAAGTTATTATCGGCAAACAGCGTCATGGTCCGACCGGAACTGTTCAACTTTTCTGGAACGGCGATTTTGCTCAGTTTGGCAATCTGGCAAAAGAAGAATATCTGCCCGAACGGATTGGTGATTAGGATTTTATAATGACAAACGCTTTCTGGAAAGAAAAACAACTGCAAGAGTTCACTGACGAAGAATGGGAAAGTATCTGCACCCGTTGCGGCAAGTGCTGCCAGATAAAACTGGAAGACGAAGACAGCGGCGATATTTTCTATACCGACCTTGTCTGCCGTTATTTTGACCACGAAACCTGCGGCTGCACCCAATATGAAAACCGCTGTGCTTTAGT
>CATGXW010000116.1 GCA_949542085.1 uncultured Alphaproteobacteria bacterium | reverse complement strand
AACATTGTTTTTACAAACCGATGGCTATTGTTGTCTTGCAAGGAAAAAAGCAAACTATCCTCGGTTCTGAAAAATTCACTTATAACGAAAATCAACTGGTCGTCACCTCCATTGACATTCCGACCATTGGCAGCATCATTGAAGCCAGTCCTGAAAAACCGTTCATGACTCTGATTCTGGATTTGGACAATCTCATCATCAGCCAGCTTTTGAGCGAGGGAAATTATGCGCATCATGACATGGCTCATCGAGGCATGGGAACAACCGAAGCTGATGAAAATCTGCTTGATGCTTTTTATCGCCTGTTGTCCTTAACCGGACAACCCGAAAAACAAAAAGTTATGGCACCGATGATCATCAAAGAAATCCATTACCTCCTGCTCACCTCTTCTTTGGGGGATATTCTGCGTTCGGTCAACACCAAAGGTTCTCAAAACAACCAAATCGCTCACGCTATTGCCTGGCTGAAAGAAAATTATCGCGAACCATTAAAGATTGACAAGCTGGCACAAAAATTCAACATGGCGGAATCATCTTTCTATCGCCACTTCAGCAAAGTGACAAGCTTAAGCCCGTTGCAATTCCAAAAGAAACTGCGTTTGCATGAAGCCCAACGCCTAATGCTGACCGAAAATATGAGCGCTGAAAACGCCTGCTACAAAGTCGGCTATGAAAGCGCCAGCCAGTTCAACCGCGAATACAAACGAATGTTTGGTATGCCGCCCAAAACCAGCATCAACCGGATAAAAAGCACTTAATTGACGGCCTTCTATTTTTCGGGGCGCAATGGTCCGTAAAAGAAAGATGCCGTTGCTCCGCCGTCAATCAGAAAATCGGCACCGGTAATAAAAGCGCCCTTTGCCTCCATCAACAACTCGGCAACATTGGCCACCTCATCAGCTGTCCCCGGACGACCGACCGGACATTTGGCAAACATATTTTTATAAAAATCCCCTCGCGGTCCGTTAAATTCATCAATCGCCAAAGGAGTAACGATAATCCCCGGAGAACTTGAGTTTATTCTTGCTCCTCTCTCTCCCCATTTAACCGCTTCAGCCATCACACGTTTAACATTACAGCGTTTCGCCATCTGATAGGCATGCAGGGTATCTCGAATATTTTGAGGCTGCAAAATATCCAACGTCGCAATTTATAAGTAACAGGATGAATATTAACTTTGCCGGCAATATTTTCGGTAATCGCATTTTCATAAACCAGCCCAAACGGATTATTTTCCGTAGCCAAACAAGCTGTCCCAGCCACCAAAGACGCTCCGATAACAGCACTCATGATTATTCCTTTCATAACATATCTCCTTCAAATAACGATATGTTAAGTATACCTTCGATGATAGTTTTTATGAAGATACGATGCTGTCAAAAAATTGCCTATTTCTATCAGAAAGCAAAAGAAAATTTATTTATCAAAAACATGAGATTGTTTCTGTGTTGACATCAATAAAATAGTATTTTGAGGAAGAACGACCTTGTCCCAAGCATCTTCTCTGGCAGTCAGCAAATCCGGATGAGATTGTATCGTCAAAGCATTGGGATCCGAGGTAAGAACACGCATAATCGGAATAAGCTCCATACCGTTATGCTGAAAAGCTGGAACATCATCAATCTGGAAATAACCACATTTTTGCCAACGATGCAACAGTTCTCTCTTGCAAACACCATAAACCTGCCTATACCCCTTTTTAGCAACAAATTCAAAGGCTTTATTCATAATTTTGTCGGTAATGTTACTCTTGCGATAAGGCGGAAGAACGGCCATCCTTTCAAACTTAACAAAATCGGAAAAATAACGAATACGCATCGCACCGACAACCTGCCCCTCCACTTTAGCCAACACATGAGTGGCGCCAAAGTCATTACCGTCAAATTCTAAATGCTCGGGAATTTTTTGTTCATCAACAAAAACCTGCCGACGAACTTTCATCATGGCATCAAAGTCCGTTTGGTTCTGGGCAATCAATATTTCAACAGGCTCTTGCTTCATAGGCATATTATAACCTTGACTCTTAGCCTTATAAAATATACTAATTTTATAAAGAACTATATATTTTGAGTCACAACAAACAGAGATTATAAAAAATGAACATCAAACAAAAACTGTCAATAATCAAGTTTGCCCTATATTTCAATGATGTCATACGTGAAGGAAAAATTTCAAACTCCGCGCAAAAAAACGGAATCAAAGCGGGAAATTTAAGCAAAATAATTTCTGATTTTGAAGCAATAATAAAAATTCCCCTGCTCCAAAGAGGAAACAAAGGGGTTTATCCGACCAATTACGGCCTCAAAATATCAGAGGCCATCAGCAGAATGGAACAAGATATTGAGGATATCGAAAGCTTCATCCGCATCTATCCTGACACCCAATTAAAATATCATTTCGCCCCCGGAATGACACTCAAATCCTTAGATGTTTTTCAACAAGAACATCCCGGATGGAACCTTATTTCATGTGACGACGCAAAAGAAGCTCATTTGGCAATATTAACCACTGCTCCGACATGGAACTGCGAGCAAACCTGCCTCCAAACATCCGGAAACATCTCTCAAAAATTATGGATTACTTGTCAAATGGATAAAGCTGAAGCCGTCCTGTTTTATGACTTTATAATCCGGCAGTTGCTGTCTTGATATAGTCAATCAGAGCTCTGATCTTTTTCAAATCTTTCACGTCTCGATGAGAAATAATCCAAAACGGATGAGAAACACCAAACTTGATTTTCTCCAAACAAACAAGATCTTTCTCTCTTTTTCCAACACTCAACGGATGTAAAGCAATCCCTATTCCGTCTTTGGTCAATTGCATAAGCATTGATGACGAGTTGGTTTCCGCCGCCACATTCTGACAGCCATCCACAAAAATACGCCATTCATTCCAAACCTCTTTATAGTTGGAACGAGCGCACAAGCGATGATTTTCCTGAATATCAGAAATATCCCTTGGGTATCCGAACCTCGACAAATACTCCATAGAAGCAAACAAACCAAACTTAAGATTATGCTTAAAAAGGATAACGGCATCCGGATGTTTGGGTTCTTCATACACAACAGCCAAATCGGCATCATATAAAACATCTGGCGCGTTAATTGAACAGATAATCTCTATTTTGACATCTGGATATTGGCTATAAAATCCCGGTAAACATGATGACAAATATCCGGCAGCCAAACCATCGCTCGTCCAAAGACGAATGGCTCCGGAAACAGTAGTGTCCTGAAGAGAATAATTATCGACCTTACAAATCCCCTTCTCTATCGCACAACCGATTTCATAAATTTTCTTACCGGCCTCCGTAAGCATCATGCGTCTGTCAACACGTTCAAAAAGCTTGGCACCGATTTTCTTTTCCAAATCAGAAATATAATTTGATATGTTGGATTGTTTCATCCCGTTTTTCTCTGCCGCCGCAGTAATATTTCCCTCTTTGGCCACAGCGTCAAAGCTCAGAATTTTACGCAACAAAATCGTTTTATCGCCTATTCTCATTTTTATTCAATCCTTAAAATGCTTAAAAGCGACATCCACCTGTTCCGCCACAAAAGCAAGCATACGATCATCCATTGCCCGAACACGCTCAATCAACTGATTTTCTGCAAAAATTCTTGCCACTGACTTTTTAGGTTGTATTTTTATATCAAACAATTCATCCAACCCCACACCAAAAAAACGAGCTATATTATACACCATTTTCAAATCAGGTACAACACATCCTCGTTCCAAATTAGAAATAGTCCGCCAGCTCACATCACAAGAATTAGCAAGTTCTTCTTGTGAAATTTTTGCATTTTCCCTTAGAAAACGAACCTTAAGACCTAGATATTTTTTTATCTCCTCGTCCATATTACGCCTTATATCATGAAACAAATTGTTTATCCATGAATCAAAATTCATAAAAAGACACAAACATAGAAGAGAATTTCATCAAAATTCATCATGTTTCAATTCTTTTTCCACATCTTGATTATACGCAACAAATGCCACATCAAGAAAATATGTGGCATTTGTATATTAAAGCAATAAAAACAGACGCAGCAGGTTATAAAA
>CATGXW010000115.1 GCA_949542085.1 uncultured Alphaproteobacteria bacterium | reverse complement strand
CAGTGCGAAACCGAGTTGGGGTATCGCTTCGGACGGCAAAACCTGCAATAATTGCGATGCCTGTCCAGCCGGATATACGGCAGGTGTGACGACGTGTGACAGTGCCAGCACGACACCCAACTATCATCAGCACGCCACGGCGCAATCTTGCGGCAAAGCATGCGGTTATTGCTCTTGCGATAACACCAAAGATTGTTCGGCATATCCTCTGACAAGTCAATCAGATGCCAATGCCAATTATGAAAGTTGCAACACCGGTTGCGGTTCTGCGGCTAAAACGACTTACAAAATCACATCTTGTAAAGCCGGTTATGGCTTGGTGAACGGCAAGTGTGAGAAATCTTGTGGGCCGGAATATAAGTATACGATTAATAATTGTTATATTTATGACACTGCGTCGGGTAAGAAGACTGCTGCTATTGGCTCGGATATTTGTGACGGAAAATCAAATCAGTGCATTGAACCTGCCGTTACACCTTATTATGACATAATAAAGGATGAATATGTTTATTGGATTGAAGAGAAATCTCTGTGTCCGAAAGGAATGAGTTCGGAACATTTGGATTTGGAGGATAAAGGAATTAAATACACATATTTTGAAAACGTGTTGGAGAATACTCTTAAAGTCAGTGAATGTGTCTGTGGTATTGATGAATATATATATACCGAAAATAACGGTACTTGTACGTTGTCGTGTACTGACAGCACAGGTACATACTATGATGGATGCAGTGATGTTCCTGATACGCCTGTCTTGACCTGTGAAGAACAGATGAATGCGTGGGGATATATCTTGGTTAAAAACTACTCTGAGTTGATGAACGCATTAAATAAAGCCAATGGAAAATATGTCGATATTGCTATTTCGGGAACATTAGACAGTATGCATTTCAACGGCTTTACTTATAAGGCAAGGCTTTTGGATGCGAAGGGGGCTTACTATGCTTGTGCCGCAGGAAAGATTATCAACTCTACAATCATTTTCAGTGGGGAGGCTGATTTGACATTGGATGTTCCTTTTGAGAATTTGACTATTGATGCTAAGGGAGGAAATAGTATTACTTTCCAAACAAGCGGAAAATTAAGTTATTTTGATTTGAATAACGCTTATTCCGGATGTTCAATGAGTAATGCTTTGAAGGTGTATTTTAATGCTAAAGTTACAGGTTCAAACGGACAGCCTTTCCTCTTTGGCAGCGGATTTAATTCTATTGCAAACGGATGCGTTTCTATTGAGTATGTTCCTTACGATTTGAATGAGACGTATCGCCAAGATTGCAGGAATAGTCCGGATAATTTGATATGTAACTTTTAATAAGCGGAACGTCTAATGTTCAGAAATCCCTCTGGTGTTTTTAGCCTGAGGGATTTTTTTAAAGAATTATTAGTCGAATCGTATTATAAGAAAAATATAATTGGGAGACGTTTATTATGATAAAAATAAATTCAAGAAAACTGGCAGAGATAGTATCTTCTTCATCACAGGTTGTTGATGTCGATGTGGTTCATATTTCGACCGACAGCCGTAAAATTTCCGCCGGAGATTTGTTTATCGCTATTAAAGGCGAAAAGTTTGACGGGCATAAGTTTGTTGCCGATGTGTTGGCTAAAGGGGCGTCCTTGGTTTTGGTCGATCATCTGGTTGATGATGTTCCTGTTGAGCGTCAGCTTGTGGTTAAAGACACATTACACGCCTACGGGCTTATCGGCTCATATGTCCGTTCGCAATTTAAGGGAAAGGTTATAGGTCTGACCGGAAGTGCCGGAAAAACAACGACAAAAGAAGAAATCAAGTTTGCCTTGTCACTGTTTGGCAAGGTTTATGCCACAGAGGGGAATCATAATAACCAAATCGGTGTGCCGATTACGTTGTGCGATTTGGATATGACAGCCGATTATGCCGTGATTGAAATGGGAATGAGTGCCAAAGGCGAGATTGAAGAATTGGTTTCTTTTGTTAAGCCTGATGTGGCTTGTATTACCAATGTTTATCCGATGCACATTGAGTTTTTTGAAAATTTTGAAGGGATTGCCGAGGCCAAGGCCGAAATTTTCAAATCTTTGAAAAAAGGCGGACTGGCGTTGATTAACGAGGATACTAATTTTGCCGAGTTATTAGAAAAAAGGGCGATTGAAAACGGTGCCGAGGTTGTCCGCTTTGGTAAAAGTCATCATCCTGGTGTTGATTTTACGCTTTCGGCTGAGGGAGAACATCATTTGTATAATGCTTGGTGTGTTTTGACCTTGGTTGAAGCTCTGGGGCTTGATGTTAAAAAGGTGGCCGCTAATCTGCATAAGTTTGGGGCTTTGCCGGGGCGGGGAATGCGCCACACTCTTAAACTGCCGAATGGTGGGAGCTATACTCTGGTAGACGATAGTTATTCCGGACAGCCGGAAGCTATGAAGCTGGGGATTGAAGCTTTGGATAAGGAAAAAACAAATGGACGCAAGATTGTCATTCTGGGAAAAATGGCGGAATTGGGAGATACGTCAAAAGCTCGTCATGTTGAAATCGGACAGCTTTTGGCGCATAGTTCGATAGATGTTGTTGTCGGTGTCAAACCAGAGATGAAAGATATGCTGGAGCAACTTCCGAAAGAAAAAGAACAATATTATTTTGAAAATAAAGAGGGTTTGGATGAATTTTTGATAAATAAATTATTGCAAAATAACGATATTGTCCTTATAAAAGGGGCAAGATATTCTTCCGAACTTTATAAAGTGGCGGAAAGCTTGATTAAACAAGGAGCTTAATATGAAGTGTCCGTTTTGCGGTTGTGATGACACACAGGTTAAAGATTCTCGCGACAGTGATGACAACACCGCTGTGCGCCGTCGGCGTGAATGCGCTGAGTGCGGATCCCGTTTTACAACATTTGAACGGGTGCAACTTCGTGAGTTGACCGTTGTGAAGAAGAACGGTGAGAAAACGCCGTTTGACCGCGATAAATTGGCTCGTTCAATTGAAGTGGCCGTGCGTAAGCGACCGATTACACGCGAACGTGTTGAAAAAATTGTCACTTCTGTTCAGCGACAGTTGGAAATTTCCGGTGAAGCGGAGATTGCGTCAAAGACGATCGGCGAATATGTTATGGAGGCGTTGGCCAAGCTTGATCATATTGCCTATATTCGTTTTGCTTCTGTTTATCGGGATTTTCGAGAAGTGAAAGATTTTGAAGAATTTGTTGATACTATTGATAGACTGGCAAAGCCAGAGGGAGATAAATAAATGGTGAAATTTGTGTCTGAAAAAATAAAAATGAAATCGGATGCCCGTTTGGCGGCAGTGCAGGCGACGTATATGATTGAATACGGACAATTGCCGGTTGATCAGGTTATCAAAGATTTTTTGAATGGTGAAGTCGGTCGTTTTGTGATTGCGGAAGATGAGTTTGAGAACGAAAAGTTGGTTGAAGTCGGTGAAATGGATACCAATTATTTTGCAACATTGACACGTGGTGTTCATGAGAAAAAAGAATATATGGAACAAGCTATTTCCCATTATCTGAAAGAAGGGTGGGCGTTTGACCGTTTGGACGGAACATTGCGCGCGTTATTGTTGTGCGCCGCTTATGAGTTGATTAACACAACCGATGTTGATGCCAAAGTCATTATCAAAGAATATGTTGATTTGGCGTATGCGTTCTTTACCAAAAGTGAACCCAAAATGGTGAATGCTTTGTTAGATACTATTGCCAAGAATGTCCGCTAAGGGGAGATTTCGGTGCTAAATGGCAATTTAAAGCAATTTGTGCGGCTCTCAAAAAATTCGTGTACCTGCTTTGTACACTGGAATTTTTTTCGGTCTTCAAATCTCTTTAACTTATCCATTTATCACCGAAATTTTTAATGAGAGGCAATTTGAAGCAATTTGTGTGGCAATTGAGAAATATGCGCATTGTAAATAAAGGATAAAGTTTTATGGCAAGATTAAAGGTCTATGAATATCCGCATCCGGTTTTGAAGAAAAAGGCAGAAAAGATTGCCGTTGTCGATGATGAACTGCGTCGTGTGTTGGATGATATGCTGGAAACCATGTATGCCGAAAACGGTGTGGGTTTGGCGGCGCCGCAGGTCGGGTTATCGCAGCGGATGGTGGTGATTGATATTGCCCATGACGGTGAAAAGCCTCA
>CATGXW010000114.1 GCA_949542085.1 uncultured Alphaproteobacteria bacterium | reverse complement strand
ATTGCTCTTAAACACGTGGGTTTCGGCACGGTGAACGGTGCCGACGGAAAACCGTTCAAAACCCGTGACGGCGGCGTGATGAATCTGGAAGACCTGATTGCCCTGTCCAAGGACAAAGTTCGCTCTTCTCTGCCTGAGCCTAACGAAGTCGAGGGGTTTGGCGAAAAAGAAATCGAAAAGATGGTTTCGCAGATTGCCATGGCGGCCATTAAATTCCAAGACCTCAAAAACAACACGGCGTCCGGTTATATTTTTGAACTGGATGACTTTGCAAAATTTGAAGGCAAGACCGGACCGTATATTCAATACGCGATTGCCCGTATCAATTCTATTTTGCGCAAGGCGGAGACCGCCCCCGGAAATGTCGTCATCACCAATCGTGAGGAACGTGACTTGGCTCTGAAAATTGCTCAGTTGTGCAGCGTTATTAACCGTGCGGAAGCTGAAAAAGAGCCGAGCATTATTTCTGATTACGCTTATGTTTTGGCGCAAACATTCTCCAGCTTCTACAACGCGTCATCCATTATGAACGCAGAATCGGCACCAATTGCCGCTTCCAGATTACGGCTTGCCAAACTGGTTCGTGATATTTTGACTTTGTTACTCTATTTGTTGGGAATTGAAGCTCCTGAAGTTATGTTAAAAAAAGCAAACGCTTAATTTTTATAACGGAAACGACTTATGACTGCATTTTTGAATACAATCAAATCTGTAAAAGCGTTGATTTCGCCTTTATCCGCGTTCTTTCTGGGAACAATCTTTACCTGCACCGCCTATGGTTTGTTATCATCAACATTGTCATTGAAACTGAATGACATGGAGGTATCAACCTTTGAAATCGGGATGGTCATGGCATTATATTATGCCGGTTATATTTTTGCGTCCCTCAGTTCTCATACGATTATTAACCGTGTGGGACACATTCGCGCTTTTGGGGCTTATATTTCAGTTTTATCAGCGCTTGTTTTGCTGCATGCTTTCTCGGCAAACTCCATTTACTGGGGAATTTTGCGGTTGCTGGAAGGCTATTGTCTGGGCGCGGCCATTATGTGTTTGGAAAGCTGGCTGAATACCCGTACTCAAAATAAAAACCGTGGTGTCATTATGTCTTTATACATGATTACGACATATCTCGGTTCCGCTTTCGGGCAACTGCTTTTGAATATTCCCGACCCTAACGGTATTTTTGTGTTTATCACAGTCTCCGTTCTCTATTCGGTGGCTTTGGTTCCGATATCGCTGACGGCGTTGCCTACGCCAGACATTGCCGAACATAAAAGCATGTCTATCAAACGATTGTATCAAATTTCTCCGGTCGGCGTTGTCGGTTGCATTGTCAGCGGCGTGATGGTCGGCAGTGTTTATATTTTAGGAACTGTTTATGCCAGCAAGAGCGGACTTGATCTTGAAAGGGTTTCTCTTTTTATGTTCTTTATCATTATGGGCGGAATGCTGGCGCAACTACCCGTCGGTAAACTCTCGGACAGAATGGACCGGCGCTTTGTTTTGATGTGGGAAGCGGGCATCCTGTTTTTTATCGCACCGTGGACACACTTGTTCATCAGCGGGGCAACTTGGGAGCTCGCTTTGGTCGCTATCATTTTAGGAGCCGGTGTTTTTGTCATGTATCCGCTTTGTGTATCGCATGTTAATGATAAAATTGATGACAGCGAACGCGTTGAAGCCAGCGGAATGCTTATTCTTCTGCAAAGTATCGGAATGATTTTCGGCCCCATCGTCATTTCTTTTATGATGCAAACATGGGGGGCTATCAGCTTTTTAATCTCATTTTCCGTTGTTAACGGCTTTTTTGTTTTGTTCTCATTGTCTCACATCACTTTCAAATCAACAGATAATGACGGCAGCACCACCAAGATGACACCGGTGCCGATGTCTCCGACACACGTGTATCACAAATTAACTCAAAACAAATCATTGGTAGAACAGGCTAAAAACTTTTTGCAAAAAACTCTCAACGAAAAAAGTGACACCTAAAAGTCTGCCGCACCTTATTTCATGAGCGCTTGAGCGGCGGCACGGGCTTCGTCGGTAATCCGTTCACCGGCCAACATGCGGGCAATCTCTTCTTTGCGAGCGGACGTGTCCAATTCATGGACACCGGTGGTTGTCACGTTATCAACCGTTTGCTTTTCGACCTTAAAATGGCAACTGCCTTTGGCGGCAACTTGCGGCGAATGGGTTACGACCAACACCTGCACATCATCAGCCAGTCGAGCCAACCGTTCGCCGACAGCCTGAGCCGTGGCACCGCCGATACCGGCATCAACCTCGTCAAAAATCATTGAACAAACACTGGAGCTTTTGGCCAGATTAACCTTTAGAGCCAACATAAATCTGGACAGTTCACCTCCGGAAGCAATCTTGTTTATCGGACCTTGCGGTGAATTAGGATTAGTGGCCACCGTAAAATACACATCATCAAATCCATGTTCTGCCCACTGTGTTTCATCTTGTTTATCAATTTGTGTCACAAAGCGGGCTTTTTCCATCTTCAACGGAGGAAGTTCCGCCATAACCAAGTTGTCTAATTCTGTTGCGGCGGACACTCTGGTTTTGTGTAATTCATTTGCCGCCTGCAAATAGAACTGGCGTTTTTCCTGTTCCACCTTTCGCAGATTGCTGATACCGTCTTCTCCCAGTTCAATCGCGTTCAACTGATCCTTAAAACGCAAAAGAGTGTCTTCCAAATCATCAACGCTCACGCCATGTTTGCGAGCAACATCTTTTAAGGCAAACAAACGGTTATCGATATTTTCTTGTTCGGAACTGTTCAAATTGACGTCTTCCGAAGCGCTCTCAATTCTCTCAAGGGCGTCAGACGCCTCAATCAACGCTCTGTCTAATGCCGCATAAACCTCATCAAACTTACCGTCAACATATTGATTGGCTTTATCTATGGCGGATTGCGCCTGCCGCAGGGCTGACTGCACGTCGTTGCCTTGCGTCAGCACACCATAGGCATAGTTCAGGCTTTCCATAATTTTTTCAGCGTGCATCAGTTCCTGACGGCGTTTGGACAGTTCTTCCTCTTCTCCTTTAACAGGATTAAGGCGTTCCAACTCTTTTACCCAATGGCGCAGATTTTCTTCTTCCTCTTTGGCTTTGAAAATATCAGCTTCGGCTTGAGCTCGGCGGCGGGCAGCTTCCCGATACTCACGATAAGCATTGCTCACACGCAGCAATAAATCGGGATAATTGCCATAAGCATCCAAAACCGTGCGATGATTGGCCGGATTTAGCAATCCCTGATTGTCAAATTGTCCGTGGATTTCAACCAGATATTTGCCGATATCTTTAAGAAGACGGGCACTTATCGGCTGATCATTAAAAAATATCTTTCCTTTGCCGTCACGGCTCAACGTGCGCTTGATAATCATCTCATCTCCGCCGTCAAGTTCATTCTCGGACAACAGCTCTTGCAATTCCTTATTCTGAGGCTCGGCATCAAAAACCGCGGTAACGCTTAACTTGTCTTCACCTTGACGGATAAGAGACGTTTCCGCTCTTTTTCCCAAAACCAACCCCAAAGAATCAAGCAAAATCGATTTTCCGGCTCCGGTTTCTCCCGTCAATACGCTCAGATGCGGCTTGAAATCAATATCAAGCTTATCAATCAAAACAACATTGCGGATAGATAACGATTGCAGCATTAATCAAGCCTTATTTTTTAGATAGTTTGAGCGCGTCTTTGTACCATTTGCTGTCAGGGTAATTATGCCCCAAGACCTTTAACGCATCGTCACTTTCTTTTTGCAAGCCGAGGATTTTATAAATCTCAACCTGACGATACAAAGCTTCCTCAATCTGTTCGGTTGTTTGGTAATGATTTACAACCTCGGAAAAACGGTTCAACGCCGACAAATAATTTTGGCGCTTGAGATAATAACGACCGACTTCCATTTCTTGTCCGGCTAAATGGTCGGCAATCAAATCCATTTTCAAACGGGCGTCTTTGGCATAGTCGGTGTCAGGAAAGCGGACAATCACCTGACGAAACGCCTCCTCAGCCTTGCGTGTGTTGTCCTGATCCTTTTCAACGCCGACAATCTGCTCATAGTAGCACAGCCCTTTCATGTAATAGGCATAAGCAATGTCTTTATTACCAGGGTGGTATTTGATAAAACGGTCGA
>CATGXW010000113.1 GCA_949542085.1 uncultured Alphaproteobacteria bacterium | reverse complement strand
TGCGTGAAAATCAGGCCTTTACGCGTAAACTGACAAGAATGATGAATAAACTTCAAAACACACGGACTAAAAACTCCGCAAATCGCCGTGTTTATAATATTTTATTGAAAGCAGGCCGCGATATTTACCGTGAACTTGATTAAATATTGTTTAACCTTAGCGTGATAGAATGCTTGGCATAATCAGGGAGAACGGCGATGGAATATGATTTTGAAGCGGCTTGCAGACGGATGGAAAAACGGCGTTTTCTGGTTCGTGAGCTGAAAAAAGAGGCCGGAACCTTTCAAGAAATCGGCTTGCCGGCACCGCAAGTGAAAGCGGATAAGAAAAAGAAACAGATAAAAACACAAAAAACAAGGGCGCTGAACTCATGACAAAAAGAAATATTTTATATTTATTTATTCTCTTTTTAGGCGCCTGTGCGTCATATGAAGAAGAGGTCATCTATACTCCGGATTATAACCGGATTGCCCAAAACGCGCATGTTGTCAGCAAATCTCCCTATTATGTAACATATGAATATAAAAACATCCGTGTGGACGAGATTGCTCCCATTGCTGCAGAATATTGTTTTTCTCGTGGTGAACGTCAGGCATCCTTATATGAAATCACCATGCATCGCAATAATGCCAGACGAGCGACGTTTTCTTGTGAAAAAATCGAAAACCAATAACGGGTATCAGCTTGCAAAGGCTGTCTTTTCTTCCTATATAACACTTAGGTAAGAATTTTTGTTAAGAGTAAATCAATGAGTAAAGATTTATATAACGTTTTAGGGGTGAGCAAGGGAGCGACGGAAGCCGAAATTAAATCAGCTTATCGCAAATTGGCGCGCAAATATCATCCTGATTTGAATAAAGACGACAAAGCGGCGGCGGAAAAGTTTAAAGAAATCTCTTGTGCCTATGATATATTGGGCGATAAAGACAAACGCAAAAAATATGATAATAATGAAATAGACTGTGACGGCAAACCGACAGGGTTTGGAGCCGGAATGGGCGGTGGAAGTTATGGTTATGGCGGCAATCCGTTTCAAGGCGGCTTCACCGGAGCGCAGGGAGCCAACTTTGATTTTTCCTCTATCTTCGGGGATGATATCTTTTCGGCTTTTGGCGGTGGCGCGCAGGGTGGTTTCCAAGGGTTTAGCGGTGCTTCGTCACGTCGTCCGCGCAAAGGTGAAGACATTGCCTATACAATGAAGATAGATTTCTTGTCAGCGGCTCGCGGTGATGAAAAAACAGTCAATATTAACGGCAAGAATATAAATGTCAAAATTCCCGCCGGAACATCAGACGGTCAGACACTGCGTTTAAAAGGTTTGGGACATTCGGGATTTTCCGGAGGTTCTGCCGGAGACGTTCTGATTACTCTGAATGTCGAAAAACATCCTTGGTTTACGACGGATGGAAAGAATATTTTAATTGAATTGCCTATTACGGTAAAAGAAGCGATTCTTGGCGGGAAAGTAACTGTTCCGACCATTACCGGAAAGGTTGCCGTCACTATTCCGCCGTATGCTTCCAGCGGTGAAAAATTGCGTCTTAAAGGCAAGGGGATAAAAACCAAAAGCGCCGCCGGAGATGAAATCGTAACCTTGAAAATTGTTTCACCAAAAACGCACAGCGCTGAATTGGAAAAGGCTCTGCAGGCAATGCCTGATGAGCAGATAAGGAACTATTAATGCTGTTGGACGCTCTCAAAGATTTCAATTGGTATAATGAGCCGGAGAATGTCCGTTTTACGGACGGCGGTATGTTGGTGGACGTTAAAAAGAATACGGATTTTTGGCAAAACAGCGCCCACTCTGTTCATAAGGATGATGGACATTTCTTTTACACCACTCAGGCGGGAGATTTCGATCTGACAATTAAATGGCAGGCGTTTTCGCCGTCATCTTTTGCGCAAAGCGGCTTAATGGTACGGCTTGACAGCCTGAATTGGGCAAAGATAGGCTTTCTGTCTTCCAGCATGAATGCACCGCAGATTGGAACGGTAGTGACCAATAGCGGGTTTTCTGATTGGGCAGTTTCGGTTTTGCCGGCATATCAGAAATCACTTTATTATCGGGCGCGCCGTCGACAAGGGGATATTTGTTTTTATTTCTCTTTAGATGGTGTGAATTTTCGACAGATTCGCCTTTTTCGTTTTCTTGAAAATCCGTTGATTGTTAAAGTGGGCGCCTATGCTTGCAATCCGCAACGGGAAGATTTTTCCTGCCTTTTGGAAAGCGTGGATTTGCAAAGCAAAAAATAAACTCCGGCACAAGAAAGGTGCGGGAGTTTATTTTGTTAATAGTCAAAGCGAGGATCGTCCGGAGCAAGAGTTAGAGGCTTTTCAATCAAGTGCAGGATAATTGCGGCAACAGCAGAACCCGAAAAATACCACACGGGATATTTAAAGATGAAGTAAATTGTTGCGGCAAGGATTGCCAGAAAAGCAAGGCAGAATAAAATCTTTTTCATAATCTTGTTTTTTTTAGGGAATTAAACTGGTTCATTCGTAAAAACGAACAGATAAACTCGCTGGCAATGTGTAAAGTTATTTCATAGGCAAAAAAATTTTTTAATAGTTAGTAATGTTCTTACATACTATCTTCTCTTTTTGCGTTTGGCAAGTTATTTTGCAAGAGAGGCTATTTCAGCACGCAAAATATCAATGCCTACATTTTTTTCAGAGCTTGTTGCCAATACGCTGACATAAGCCGCCGCATGCTTAGAAATGGTCTTCTCTGTTTCTTTTTTTACCTTTTCCAGCTCTTTGGCGCTGATTTTATCCGTCTTTGTCAAAACAATCTGATAGGTGACGGCGGCCTTGTCCAACAACTCCATGATTTCTGTATCCACTTTTTTTATTCCGTGGCGGGCATCAATCAACAGAAAAACCCTTTTTAGGTTAACCCGCCCTTGCAGATAAGCAAAAATAACCTTTTGCCATTGTTTGACAACGCTTTCCGGAGCTTGTGCAAAGCCATACCCCGGTAAATCTACTAAGTGTAGGCAATTTGCCAGATTAAAATAGTTGAGTTGTTGGGTTCTTCCGGGGGTGTTTGAGGTTTTCGCCAGACCTTTTTGACGGGTCAAGGCGTTAATGATGCTTGATTTTCCAACATTCGAACGTCCGGCAAAGGCTATTTCCGGCATTTCAGTCAGCGGCAATTGTTCAAGCTTTGCTACGCCCAAAACAAAGGATGTTCCTTGGCGAAACAAATCTTCCGCAGATTTTATCTGCTCTTCGCTAAATTTCTGCGGTTCAAATCCCATGCCTAAACTCCGACTTTTCTCATAATGGCTTTTTGT
Source organism: uncultured Alphaproteobacteria bacterium (assembly GCA_949542085.1). Classification (GTDB taxonomy): domain Bacteria; phylum Pseudomonadota; class Alphaproteobacteria; order RF32; family CAG-239; genus CAZU01. Next base: position 956 of record CATGXW010000113.1, on the reverse strand, counting down.
TGAATAATGGATAGAACGTTGCTCAATGTCCAGTAGATAACCAATCCGGAAGCAAAGTGTCCCAGCATAAACATAAAGATGAGGGGCATTAAAGCGAACATTCTTGCTTGATCTTTGTTAGCCGGTTTGGGGTTGAGTTTTTGTTGAACATACATGGTCAATCCCATTACAATCGGCCATACACCGATATCAATAAACGCCGGCAAAGGAATGTGTGACCAGCTGGAAATCGTCAGCGGATCCGGTGCGGACAAGTCTTTAATCCATCCGATAAACGGAGCGTGGCGAATTTCGATAGCGATATTCAAAACCTTATACAAAGAAAAGAATATCGGGATTTGTATCAGCATTGGCAAACAGCCGGATGCCGGATTAATTTTTTCCTTGCGATACAAATTCATCATTTCTTGCTGCAATTTTACTTTGTCGTTCTTGTATTTTTCTTGCAGCTCCTGCATTTTAGGCTGCACTTTTTTCATTTTAGACATGCTCTCGTAAGACTTGTTGGCCACTGGGAACATAGCTGCCCGCAACAAAGCCGCAAACAATAAAATAGCCCAGCCCATGTTGCCGATAAAATGATACAAAAAGTCAAGAATGTAAAAGAACGGTTTGGTCAGGAAATAATACCATCCGAAATCCACAGCCAAATCAAACTTGGGGATGCTCAACTGACGTGTATACTTGTCCAAAAGTTTGATTTCTTTGGCGCCGGCAAAAAAGCGGGTGCTGTAGCTGCCGACGGTTCCTGCTGTAACGGAAAGCGGCTGTCCGACAAAGTCGATTTGATAGGTGTTTTCTGCCGTCTTGGCAAATTTAACCAGATTTTCCTGATTGTTGTTAAGGATAAGTGCCGTAAACCAATATCTGTCCGAGAAACCGGCCCATCCGCCTTCTGTTTTGAATTCTTTTTTCTTTTTGACTTTCAAGGCCTGGACAGTGCTGTTAGACAGTGC
>CATGXW010000112.1 GCA_949542085.1 uncultured Alphaproteobacteria bacterium | reverse complement strand
CATAATAACCCCACCGATAAGGCGGGTAGATACACCCCAAGAGGTCGTGTAGGCATATTCTTGCTGATTGTTTTTATTGACGAAAGAAATATTTGCGGATTTTGCAAAGTTCTGTCCGAGGAAGTGCGATGTTCCGGCTTGCAAAGCTTTTCCGTCCTGCATCATGGCTTCAACACAATAGGTGTCAACCGCGCCGGGGAACTTTTCGTGTTCGGGCTTGCGTCCGGTCAAAACAGGCATAGCCAAGGTTTCCTCGCACAATTCGCGATAAGCATCCAACATCAATTTTGTTTCTTCTTCGGCTTCTTTGGCTGTGGAATGAGCTGTGTGTCCTTCTTGCCATAAAAATTCGCGGGTTCTCAAAAAGAGGCGGGGACGCATTTCCCAACGGACGACGTTGGCCCATTGGTTGACCAAAACCGGCAAATCACGGTAAGATTTGACCCATTTTGAAAAAGAGTCGGCAATAATAGCTTCTGAGGTCGGACGAACAATCAACGGTTCTTCCAGTTTGGAATCCGGCGTCAGTTTACCGTCTTTCATTGAGAGGCGGGAATGGGTAACAACCGCCATTTCTTTGGCAAAACCGTCAACGTGTTCGGCTTCCTTTTGGAAAAATGACAAAGGAATAAACATCGGAAAATAACAGTTTTCATGGTCGGTTGATTTAATTTTTTCATCAAACACATCACGGATGCGTTCCCAAATGCCGTATCCCCACGGCTTGATGACCATACACCCCGGGCTGGAAGAATTTTCCGCCATATCTGCTTCGCTGACAACAGCTTGATACCATTCGGGATAATTGTCTTTTCTTGATTTTTTTAGTGCCATTTTTTTATTCCTTTATCATAACGTAATGAAAAGCCCGCAGCCCCAATGCCGCAGGCAACGCCGACAAGCTAACAGATTTTTTTTGATTTGTGAAGTAGAAAAAAGCGGCTCTTTTCGAACCGCTTTAACTTTTTTAATCAAATAAAATTTTACTTATTTTTTTGACAGCTTTTTTGTTTGCTTTGTTGTCTTTCAGATTGTCTTTGGTAATACCGAAATTTTGACGGTCAGCCATTTGTGTTTGCAACAGCTTTTGACGGGCTTCGTTCTGCTGAATGGCAAAATCACGACTGTCCTGAGCCTGTTTCAATAAAAACGCTTTTTGTTTGGCGTCGAAATCAGATTTGTTGATACGTTCAACAGCTTTGTTGTAGTTCTCGGTAATTTCTTCGTTAGAAGAGAATTTTTGATGTTTTTTATCTTTGTGTTTGTCGTCTTTCTTTTTCATGCAATCGCATTTCTTATCTTTTTTGCATTTGCAGTCTTTCATTTTTTTATCGTCTTTATGGTGTTTTTTCTCCATTTTTTCAGATTTATGTTTAACATCCCGAGCCATTTCTTCAACTTGTTGAACCGGTTTGACATCGTGGGAGGTTGGATTGCGGCGTTGAGCCGTGGCATCAACCATGCTAAAGAGCAAGGCGGCGGGTAAGACGACAGATAAAATATAAAGCGTTCTTTTCATTTTGACACCTCATTAAAAATTTTTTCAAGTATAGTTGAAATAGTCATCATTTGGCGATTTACAAGAAAGAGGCGAAAAATACTTCTTGCAAACTAAAATAGTTGGATTACAATCAGAGCATAACTAAGCACCGTGGTTTAGAATAAATACTTTATAAACGGGTTAAATCTGCCACCGATACGAAGTTATAGAGCTCCTCTGTTAAGGAGAAGCACTTGTTTTTTAACCTGTTTTAGAAGGATATTTTACTATGGCAACAGGAACAGTTAAATGGTTTAACAACAAAAAAGGTTATGGCTTTATTACACCTGACGAAGGCGGACAAGACGTGTTTGTTCACATTTCAGCAGTGCAAAAAGCCGGCCTCCGTTCTTTGGACGAAGGTGCAAAAGTCAGTTACGAACTGATGACCGAAAGAGGAAAAACCGTTGCCGGTGAATTGAAAATGGCTTAGTTAGCGATTTTTAAGAAAAAGCCCCGTATTTGCGGGGCTTTTTTTGTGTCTATTATCTGGTTGTAAAAAATTCTGTCCACCAGTGTTAATTAATCGTTGAATAAATAGAAAGTAATGATATTATCCTCATATTAGATTCGAGGAGCCTTGTTCATGTCCAGAGATTTTTTCTTAAAACAAGGGGGAGCACTGCTTCATACTGTTAAACTCCTCAAATGTTTTATTTAAGGGATGCTGGTGCGATAAATGTATGATTTGTTAAACTTCAATGTTCATGGTGATCACACGGGAAGTTTGGTTGCTTTAGAAAAGGGAAACGATTTTCCCTTTGATATTAAGCGAGTTTACTACATCTGGGGAACAAAGTCACATGCTATTCGTGGCAAGCATGCTCACCGCAAATTGGAACAAGTCATCATTTGCACATCAGGAAGTTGTGACTTCATTTTAGATAATGGTCATGAAAGAACAACGGTTCATCTGGACAATCCGGCTCAGGGATTACACATCAAGCATAACATCTGGCGGGAGTTTACAAACTTTTCTCCTGACTGCGTGGTCATGGTCTTAGCCAGCGAACACTATGATGAAGCGGACTATATCCGAGATTATGATACTTTTTTAAACGAGGTAAAAAATGATACATTCGCTCTCTGACGTCCAAAGTAAAGATATTGGGGAAAATACCAATATATGGCAGTTTTGTGTCGTGTTGCCGAGAGCGAAAATAGGAAATGATTGTAACATCTGTTCTCACTGCCTGATTGAAAATGAAGTCGTTATTGGCAATCGTGTTACTGTCAAATCAGGTGTTCAGATATGGGACGGGATTACTATTGAGGATGATGTGTTTATCGGTCCTAATGTTACTTTTTGTAATGACCGTTATCCCAAGTCCAGAAATAAAAATTGGATATGTGAAGGTATAACAGTTCACAAAGGAGCCTCCATCGGGGCGAATGCAACAATATTACCTGGAGTAATTATTGGAAAAAATGCCCTTGTTGCAGCAGGTGCGATTATTACGAAAGATGTAAGTGATAACGAGATTGTAAAAGGGAAATGGTAATGTGCAAAAAAATAATAATAAAACTGGATGATTTTGGAACACTTACAAAAAAAGTAAAATATACGGATAAAATTGTGAAATTTTTCAAGATAAAAGTTTGTTGGGGAATAATAGGACAACGCTTTGAAACAACAACAGAAAAAGACATTATCTGGTGTAAAAATGCTCTTAAATCAGGGCTGTACTATTTTTTTAATCACGGTTATACACATATTCATAATGAATTTAAAGAACTAACGTTAGAAGAACAGATAGAACATTTAATGAAAACGCAATCAGTTGTTAAAGACAAATTGAATATAGTTTTAGATACTTTTGGAGCCCCATGTAATTCATATAACAAAGAGATGGTTAAAGCCCTAGAACACATTCAAAATATTAAGTATTGGTTATATGGAGAAGATAAATACAATAAAACAAATTTTAATATTCCTTCTACAAATATAGAACATCCGTTTCCTAATGCTAATTTTAAAAAATTTAGAGCAGGATATAAAAAATGCTCCGATGATTTAATTGTGCTCCAAGGACATCCTAATAGTTGGAAGTTTAAACATTTCTTAGAGTTTATAAAAATTATAATTTATTTAAAATTAAAAAATTGCGAATTCATTTTTACTAAAGATGTATAAAAAAAGGTAACGATATGCAGAAAAGTATAAAATTATCTATAATAATGCCATTATATAATGTGATGGACACATTACAAGTAGCGCTTGATTCAATTTTTATGCAAAAAGTTGATTTTAATTATGAGATTATTGCTGTCGATGATGGTTCCAGTGATACAACACTTGAAATTTTGGAACGAAATGCCAAAAAACATTCCCAAATTAAAATAATAAGACATGAAACTAATTTAGGAAATGCCATTTCTTTTTATGATGGTTTATCGATAAGTCTAGGTGATTATTTTTGCGTATTAGACGGGGATGATTATTATACTGTAAAGTACAAACTTCAAAAACAAGTTGATTTTCTAGATTCTGATAAGGAAAACCAATATGTTGCAGTCACACATAAATACTTAATGGTAAATTCGGATACCGATATTATAAGCAGTGGTATATTTAAAGATATTCCGGAATATACTTATTATGACTTTTTATTCTCAAAACCATATAGTCATACAACGACGTATATGTACAAAAATATCTTTAGAAATAAAGTTCCAAGCTTTTTCAAGGAAGAGTATTGCAGGGGAGATAATCCAAGAACATTTTTCCATATTTTATTCACAAA
>CATGXW010000111.1 GCA_949542085.1 uncultured Alphaproteobacteria bacterium | reverse complement strand
ATCAGCTGCCGGAAGTTGCCGTCTGGCTTTTTGCGCGGCAGGCGTCAATGCGTCAATTGCCAATGGTTTGGCTGTGGTAAACAGTACGGCGTTAGCCCGTTTGATTTTGGCTGAATAAGGAGTTTTTTGAAGATGGAAACGGTACAAGAATTGAAAACGGCACCTCGCGGAGGAGCGCGCAGCCAGCGTAAAGGAAAGAATATGTTGGCGATTGCTTCCGGTAAGGGCGGTGTTGGAAAAACGTGGTTTTCCATTACGTTAGCTCATGCATTGAGCGCCTTGCGCCAAAAAACATTGTTGTTTGACGGTGATTTGGGATTGGCAAACATTGATATCCAACTGGGATTGATGGCCAAATATGATTTGGGGAGTGTTGTATCCGGTGTTATGAGTCTCAATCAGGTGGTTCACCATTGTGACAAATGCCGTTTTGATGTGATTGCTGGACGCTCCGGTTCTGCCGGATTGGCATCGATGCCGGTCGGTCGTTTGCAGATATTGGGCGAGGATTTGAACCTCTTGGCCTCGGATTATGACAAGATTATTCTGGACATGGGCGCCGGTGTGGAAAAGCCGGTACGGATTTTGTCGGGCATGGCTGAAAAAATTATCGTTGTTTGCACGGATGAACCGACATCGTTGACTGATGCCTATGCTTTTATCAAGATTATGACCATGCAGTATCCGAAGAGCAATATCAATATCGTTATTAATCAAGCCAATTCCTTGCGTGAAGGACAGAGAACTTACGATACTTTGCTCAAAGCTTGTAACAGCTTCTTGAAAATTAATCCGCCGTTGTTAGGTATTATAAGACGGGACACGCGTGTGCGCGATTCAATTCGCAATCAAAATTCCATCCTCAACCGTTATCCGACTTCAGAGGCGGCGGAAGATGTGATAGCCATAGCCAGGAGATTAATTGCCAATGGATAGTCTGACCATACAGGCGGTCAACAATAGTTTAATCGCTGCGGTTGGAGAAAAGCTTCTGCAAGCGGAGCTTCAAAATATTCCGGCACAAATGGTTATCAGAGCCGGAGAAAACATCTTGTTACAGGTTTTTATGGATAATCACGTTTCCGCCTCGCCGGTACATGAGGCGACCTTGGTTATTGAGAATAAAGAAATCCCCGTTCAAATAAAAACCGAGCTTCCTCTGCAAACCGAACAAAAGTCGACGGCCGATATTGTTGTTAAGGCTGTGGGACGAACGGAGCAGGGAGCGTTGCCGGTGCAGATTATCAGTGTCAACGGACAAAAGGCCGAGACATATTTGTCATCGCTTCGACAGGAAAACGTTTCTGTTCAGGTTGAGGCGCCTTTATGGGTGAACAAAACCGGAGAGGCGCCGCAGGTGAATCTTTTGCCGCTTCGTTTGCCGGCGGTGGTTGAAAAAATAGTGCAAACGGATCTCTTTCCGCCAGTTGTAAAGGAACAGCTTGCAGCTGAAGTCAAACAAATGGAATTGCCGTTGGCGGTTAAAAATATAATGCCGCAAACGACAGAGCGCGCGAGTGACATTCTAGAACCGTTGCAACAAGTCTTTGATAAATTTGTAAAAACGCCGGAAACGGCACGATCACTGCCGCAGTTGCAAAAAGAGGTTCTGACCGTTTTGCAGTCTTTTTCCGGCAAAGAAATTCCGGCTGTTGTTCAAACAAAGGGGGAGGGAAATATTCCGGTTTTGTCAACCGTTTTGGGGGATGTTTTGCCCGAAACGCCTCTCAAGATGCCTGTAGGAACACCGGTTATGTTGCAAATCGGCAATATCTCGGAAAAACCTCTTTTCAGCAATATGGCGTCAGAAGTTCCGCCGGCTAAAACAACCACGACGATACCTGTTGTTGAAGAAAATATCAAATTGCCGATAGAACCGACCGAAACCAATCTTCAAGCTCCATCGCAAGCTCCGTTGGAAAAACTTCTGTTAAAACTGGCAGATGTTTTGCCTCGGGAAAAGTTTTCGGCAGAGGCAAAAGGGGGACCGGATATTTTGCTTTCCGAAGGCAGCCTCAGGGTGTCGGTTTCTTCTCAAGAAGTTCCGCCGTTGTTAAAGGTTTTGGAACCGATAATCTCAGATGCTCAAGCCGTGCAAAACATAATCAATAAATTACCGGCGGCGAATAATAAGCTGTTGTCAAATATTGTTGGTTTTGTAAAAGCTGCGGATAGCGGAGACATTAAGGATTGGCTGGGAAAATCAACCGTCGAGCAAATCGCGTCCAAGGGGACGGATGGAACGGAAACGCTTTCCCGATTAACCCAATATGTAACGGCAAATACCAGAGAGGGTGTTGTTTGGCGGACGGTGGAAATACCTTTTTGGGGTGAAGGGGTAAGCTCGGTTAAATTGGCGGTTAAGAAGAAAAAACAGGATAAAGAATCGGAAAATCAGCCGCAACATAAAAAGGAGGCGCGTTTTATTTTGGAAACGGATTTTTCCAAACTCGGAAAGTTTCAGTTTGACGGTTTTTCCGTTGTCGGTGAGCGTCGTTTTGATTTGATCGTGCGCACGTCAAAGATGTTGCCGGACGACTTTTGCGCACATATCGTCAATCTTTTCAAGACATCGTTACATGCTGTTGACTATCATGGCAATATAAAAATTAATCTTAAGGAAAATTTCATAAAAATAGCGGATGATGAACCGGATAATGTTAGTATCAAAAATGGTTTGTACATATGAGTAATGATTATTCCTCCCATAAGGATTCTCTTGGATATTATGCGGTTTTAGAGCTTGATTGCCGAGCCGATACAGAGGCTGTTAAGCAAAATTATCGAGATTTGGCCAAAAAGTGGCATCCTGATTACAATAAAGCTGAAAATGCTCTGGAAGTTTTTCAAAAATTGTCGGTGGCGTATGATGTTCTTCAAGATGAGCAACAACGTCTGATATATGACTTGCTTTCTTGTGTTTATGACAAGGACGGATTTCCGGAGTTGGAAAATATTCAGCCGTTTAAAGGAAAGAATGGGGAAGATAATATCCGTGTTTTCAACTTTCACGAGGTGCGTGGTCAGATATGGAAATATAGCCGGCATGTTCGACGTTGTTATTGTTCATATCCCGAGGCCGTTGCAGCAGAGTTCAAAACCTCGGCTTTGAATTGGTTGCTGGGATGGTGGCATCCCACGGCGGCATGGCAGAACATTAAGGCATTGATCACGAATTTTAATAATGTTGACGCTGTTGCCGACAACCTGAAAATGCTTGTTCACAATACTGTTGCGTTTTATCATAACGGGAAAAGAGCGCAAGCGATGCGTTCGGCGGCAATGGCATTAAATTATGCGACTGGCGACGTGAAAAGTTATTTGCAAAAGTTTCTGAATGTTTTGAATGAAAAGATTGCTCGTCCCAAACGTTGGAATTTTAGTTGGTTGCAGGCGGTACAGTTGGTTTTTCCGTTGTTGATTATGTTTTTTGCATTGCTCCCGTCATCGGTTAAATATGTGACAGACAATGATTTAATGTCTTGGTTTAGTGAGAAAAAACAGATTGATTACTATCAAAAAGTTGATTTCGGACAACGCGGCAGCAGTGTCGATGATGTGGTTGTCGGTAAAATTTTGAGCATTCCGGTCAACCGCAGCGATGTGACACAACTCTATCATTTGAAAAATGAAAGCAAAGTGATGCATGGCCCCTCGGATGATTTTGATGTTTTGAAAAATATGCCGGCGCAAACAACGGTTCGTCTGACCGGAATCAGTCCGGATAAGATATGGGCGAGGATTTTGATAGATAACGGAGAGATGGGCTTTATCAAGATGGATGAACTGACAAAAGGTATCGGTAAACCGGTTCCCGATTTTAGTAAAGTTTATCAGCCTGAATAAAAAGCTTGATTTTATTGGGGATACGAATTATATTCTTTCCCAGTGTTAATTTTTATAGTACTCCAATTATTAAAATCGAAAATTATGGTTAAAGAAGGAGATGTCTTCACAGGAACCTACCTGTTTGACGATTATCGCATGAGACATGTTATTATCATGGAACATGTAAACCCGGCCATCATGGAAAACAAACATGCAGAACTGGTAAGCTTGAAACGAGTTTATCAGGGTGGCGAAACCATGCAGGCCAGAATGATAAAAATCGCAGAAGACGGCACAATGTACGCCGAAGAAGTTTAACCTTAGAATCCGGAAGGCAACCTTCCGGTTTTTTTTTATTTTGTCCCCTCCGAAGATATTTCGCGCGGGGATTTTTTGTCCTTCCCTTGTGATTGATGGTTGACTCTTATGGCGGCGTTTGTTAAAATGGAATAGTGAGACCGGTTCCATTTTAAGCAAAGGAGGCTGCCATGAAACATTATCTGTCTT
>CATGXW010000110.1 GCA_949542085.1 uncultured Alphaproteobacteria bacterium | reverse complement strand
GCAAATGCCAAACCGACCAACGCAGTTGTTACTAAAAGTTTGTTTCTCATATGATCTAACTTTCCTTTTTTTGTTTTTAAGTGAATAAACAAAACCACCTTTTGAAGGAGGTGGTCGGAGAGTTCATCAATCATATATGCTTAAATGATTCTTCGAGCCTTTAAAGTTATAAAAAACTTCTGAACATACGCTAAAAGCTCCCCGACCAAAAAGGTTTTGAGAAACATTTTTAATCGGGGATATATTTACTGCCAGCTCAAATAAAAGCTAGCAATATGACGATGTTATACCCTAACACCGAAGCATATAAGAGCCGATGAAAGCCCCGTACCTTTCGGTACTAAATACAAATAACAATTTGCATCTGGAAAGTATGTTAATCACGGAAGAAAAAATATGCAAGCAAAAAATAAACTTTCTTATCTGATAAACCTTATTAACTATATTCCGGCGACAAATTAAAAACGCCGGAGATTACCGGCGTTTTTAATTAACCTGACTATAATCTGGCTATTGCCGCATCCAAACGGCGAAGCGTTTCGTCTTTGCCTAAAACAACGGCAATTTCCGTTGCTCCGCCCGGAGTGGTTTCTTTACCGCTCAAAGCAATACGCGCGGGATAAAGCACTTGTCCGTTTTTAACGCCTAACTTTTCAGCCAAGCCCTTTAATGTTTCAAACAGAGCCTCATTTGTCCAGACATTCTGAGCAGCCAACACATCGCGGATGGCCGGCAAATTCTGTTTGGCAACGGCGGCATCGGTTTTCATCTTTTTATTGCTGTAAAGTTCGGTTGAATAATCCGGAACTTCCTTAATAAAATCAACTTGAGCAGGAATATCGCCCAAAGTTTCGATACGAGGCTGCAATGTGGCGCTCAACGCGGTCAGATTGACAAATTGCGGCATATCGGCATAATACGGCATTGCCAGTTCATGGAATTTTTCTGCGGGCAACGCACGAATATACATGCCGTTCATCCATGTCAGCTTGGTGATGTCAAAAATTGCGGGAGAACGATTCAGTCGTTCAACACTGAAAATCTTTTTTAAATCCTCAAGGCTGAAAATTTCCTCATCATTACCGGGGTTCCAACCCAGCAGGGCGATATAATTGATAATGGCTTCCGGCAGATAGCCCTTGGCAACCAAGTCTTGGAAAGAAGCGTCACCGTTGCGCTTGCTCAGCTTGTGTTGCGCATCTTTCATAACCGGTGGCACGTGAACATAATGCGGATGCTCCCAGCCGAAATCTTCGTAAATCAGATTGTATTTCGGGGTGGAAGAAATGTATTCATTGCCGCGGACAACGTGAGTGATGTTCATCAGGTGATCATCAACAACATTGGCAAAATTATATGTCGGAAAACCGTCTGACTTGAGCAAAACGCCCTCGTCCAATTCATCATAGTCGATTTCGATATCGCCATAGACTTCATCATGATACTTGGACTTGCCTTTTTTGTTGATGGTTTGGCGGATGACATATGGTTCGCCGGCCGCGACACGTTTCTTGGCTTCTTCCAAGCTCAGCATTTTACACGGGTCTTTGAACTTGATGTTCATTTCCTCATTTTTTTCTTCATCAGCCTCGTTTTTAGAACAAAAGCAGTAATGAGCGCCGCCGAGTTCGACCAATTTATGGGCATATTCGGCATAAATCGGTTTGCGTTCAGACTGGACATAGGGGCCATAATTTCCGCCGATATCCGGTCCCTCGTCCCAATTCATTCCGACAGTTTTCAGGGTATTATAAATAATGTCTGTTGCTCCTTCGACATAGCGCTTTTGGTCGGTATCTTCAATGCGGAGCAGAAACTCGCCACCCTGCGCTTTGGCAATCAAATATTCATACAAAGCGGTGCGAAGGTTGCCAATGTGCATATAGCCGGTCGGGCTGGGTGCAAAACGTGTACGTGTTGTCATTTGTGAATCCTCATTAAATTTCATTGGCGTTAGGATAGCGCAATTATTTTTTTAGACAAGAAATTTTTGCAAAAAAGAACGCTCCCGTAGGAGCGTTTGTGTTTTACCAAGGATCGTTATATCCGAGCGCCGGATCATTAAGGCGATTGAGATAGTCGTTGTTATTTTTAACGTATCCGGAACGGAAGTGCTCAATCTGGTCATACATTGTATCAACCACTTTATTATCCCAAGCCCATTCGGTCGGATTACCATTACCATCTACAGAACGCCGTTCAAAGTAGCAATAAACATTGGTTACGGCAGCCATTTCCTCGTTATAGACGGGGAAAATATTCCAAATGATTTTACCTTCGTAACTTCCCATGGAATTAACCTGTGTCAGATAATCCAAGTATTCAGATCCGTGATAGAGAAAGCCCATAATCGCATGCCACCCAAGGAATGTGTTACTGCCATCTCTAACACCGCTGATGGTGGTGTTCAGCCACGTGTTGGTCTGGAATGTCAGAGGCATTCCCTGAGTAACCTCGTGGGTATGAGATCCGCTGCTGCCATCCACACTTTCCAACTTAAAACGCGCCGTTGCAGGATTTGTATGTTGAATAAAATAGCTTCTAAATTTTTCAGCAACATTGCCGGATGTCGGTTCCATAGCAATGGAGTAAGCATCCGCCATTTTCCAGCGGATCGGATTGATGGCAATCACCTTAACATATCCTGGAGGACATTGCGGTGCCGGAACAAAACCCAACCAAGGGGACGTAATACAGTTATGGTCATTGGTCGTACATTCTCCCGCATGACCGGAAACCGTTCCGTTTGATGTATTTACACTATAAGTATCCCAACTCTTAGAATCTTCCTTATAAGTATTATCGATAACATAAATACCTTTGTTGATGAAGTCAGGCAAAATGTCGCTTAAGCGCGCACCGCCGCGGGTGGTTAGTTTAATATCGTGCATCACGGATGTGTAAGCCGGGTTAACTTGATAGGCGTCATATGGAACTGACCCAAGAGCTCTTTTGCTCGCATCTGTCAGCGGATGTGTATACTCAACATTACTTAACAATCTGTCGGCTTTGATATAGCCGGCAATATCTTGTTTGCCTTTATCTGAAGTTAACGCACTTTTATCGGTTCCTGCGACCATCGGCAACGCAATCATACCTTTGTGGTTAATAATCAAGCCATTGTTTATAACAGAATTATCCGAAGACGGCGCCTCTTCTCCTTTTTCATAAAACTTAGTAACTGGAGCAACGTTCATTATTCCATATTCTGCTTTTACCGCAGCACGATCCTTGGCATTCATCTCTACCCAATATCCTTCAAGATATAAATCCGTAGCAGCCTCAATAACTGAACTGTTATAATCCTCAGCATAGATATTAAGTGTATCTCTTCCCTCCCCAATATCTGACTCAAAGGTCAATTTACCATTATTAAGCCTCAGATTAACATTTTTATCCCCATTCTGAGCTCCCATAAAAATCTGCCCACTACTTTCATTTCCGGATAAATATATAGTAGCCCCACCATCTCTATCGTTATCCATACCGGTTTTCATGAATGCATATCCGTCGTGTACACCAACGGCACCGGATGAAGCATTTCCCGAACCTGCGAATCTAACAAACTTATCCGTTCCGTTAACCTGAATTTTTTGATCACCACTTCCCATTTCGACCATGTTTTCATCAAGAGTAACATGAGATTGGTTAGCAGTGTCATACAATAATCTAATTTCACCACCATTGCTTCCATCATGTGTCAGATGAAGTTCGCCGTTTGCATTTAAATAAACATCCGGACCGTCGACTGTAATTTCACTGCCGGAACTAAGCATAATATCTGAAGCACTATAAACTTTAACTTTTTCGGAGGCATCTAGATTTATTTCATTGCTAGAATCGAGCTTGATTAGGTCCTCAGCTTTAAAAAGAATTTGTCCATTTTTAGCTTTATTGGCATCAGCAAGATCGGCCGTGGCAAGAGTGATTCCTCCGTTTTGAGCGGTTGCGGATATCCCCTTTTGTCCCAATTCCAATTTACTATTTTCGTCAGAAGCGGCAAAAGATGTTGTACCAACAGACTTGGAAACGATATCTCTATTTGAATCAAGCCTAATATATCCGTTAGCGCCACCTCCGATAGTCTTAATAGTAAGATCTTGACTGTTAGAGATAATGTCCATCCCTACAGCGCCTATTGTTGTTTTTCCTCCGGCATCTATGTTAATTTCGCCCTTCGTTTTTGTTTCAATTTTTTCATTTCCGGTTAAGCGTAAATAGGTTTCATCTCCGGTTTTAAATTGAGCAAAAGGGTTCGTTCCCGTCTCGGCCAAAAGAACAACATTATCCTTTTCCCCTACAGAAAACTGTTTAGAAACATTAGTTAATCCTTTCACGAATAATTTA
>CATGXW010000109.1 GCA_949542085.1 uncultured Alphaproteobacteria bacterium | reverse complement strand
GGCGGTGGCGCTTTCTTCTAATTTTCGTGTTTTGTGTTCCAAGTTGGCACTGTAGGAGTTGATGTTTTCATTGGCGGCTTCGGCTCTTTCCTGCAAAGACGTTACATTGTTTTGCAAAGCAGAATCCGTCTTTTGCAGAGAAGACGCCACCTCTTCCGCCACACGGGATAAATTGTCAACTTGCAAAGCGACGCTTTCTTCCAACGTACTGCTGCGGACCTTGAGTTTATCAATTTCTTGAGCCATAACCGCGCCGTATTCTCCAAACTTAGAAATAACGGCATCTGTCTGTTCATCAATATTTCGGACATTCGCCTGCCAATTTGCAGAATGCTTGGCCACGGCGTTATCAATTTTGGCAACCTGCTCGCCGACAGTGTCTTTTATTAAAGAAAATCCCTGTGCAATATTGGATTGCAGATGGTTGCAGCTCTCTAAAGCCTGATGACTGAGCTCGCCAATCATCGCCTGAAGATTAGAATCATGTTCGTTAATAACACTGTCCATTTTAGCTAAATGGCTGTTCAAGGTTGAATCCAAATTAGAAATTTCGCCATTAACAGCTTTTTTAATCGTATTGCAATTTTCAATCGCTTTGTCGGAAATCTTCTGCAAGGATATTGTCTGGTCGCTCAAAACTTCCTGAACACGTATCAGGTTATCATTGCTTTCCGTGCTGAAACGCGCCAACATTTCATTAGCCTGCAAAATATTACGGCTGTTATTTTCGGTAATATTGTTCAAAATTTCTCCGGTTTCTTTCAACTCCTTGATGCGAGGCAACAGGGTTTTAAACAGTTCATCACTGCTTTGCTCAAAACTGGAAACGCCGGAAACAAACTCTCGGTTATAACCGGCAATCATCTGAGCAGAAACCTCGGCTTTTGAAGAAATCGTCTCAAAATTTTTAACCAAGAATTTAACGCCTTCGCTTAATTCCACAATCGTTTTGGAAGAATATGCGTCCAATGTGGATACCAATTTGGAAAATTCTTTAATGTTACTACGAATCTCGTCTTTAATAATCGCCGTTTGATCCGTCGCCAATTTTGTCACCTGTTGCAGCTCAACAACTTGAGAACGGATAGCGTCAGCCATGGCTTTGGCGGTTTGGGGAGCGCCTTGTTCGGGGTAAACAAGTTGATTCATATAGGCGCGCAAAAATTTTGCTTCCTGTTTGAAAGAGGTGCCTCTATCAATATAAGCCATCACAACCCAGATAATTGCCAACGGCAAAGTTATACCGGCTAAAAATCCGCCGAACTCGTCAGGCATCATCAAAAACAGGTTGGACCAGCCGAAAAATTGGGTGATATAAATGAGAACAATGGCAAACCAAGCCACACTAACCCAAATCATCAGGCGGTGAAGATTGTTGGCCAACCAGGATTGTTTTTCTTCAATTTCGGTATAATTCGTTTTGGTGTTGTCACTCATAAACCGTGGAAGGTTATTGTTTTTAGACACATTTACAGCGGCAGGCGTTTGCTCTGACATCAGATATTATTCCCCATAAAATTATATTCCCCAATGTTTTTCATTCTGAAAAACGGAGTTATCTTACAGCATAATTTTTCAATTGGGAATTATTAATAAAAACTTACTCCACTTATCCACAAGCGAAAGGTTTTAGAACAAACCCGAGATCACAGCGTTATCATCAATATCTATATTTTCAGCGGCGGGGATTTTAGGCAAACCGGGCATGGTTAAAATATCGCCGGCAAACGCCACAACAAAACCGGCACCGGCGGACAACCTGACATCTCGTATCGGCAAGACATAATCCGACGGAGCGCCCAATCGTTTTTTATCATGAGAAATTGAGTTTTGCGTTTTGGCAATGCAAACAGGCAAACGGCCATAGCCTTCCCGTTCATATTGTTTTATTTTCCGTTTTGCGTCGTCTGAAAAATCAACAGCTGAAGCCCGATAGATTTTTGTTGCGATGGTTTCTATCTTTTCAGCCAACGGCATCTCATTTGGATACAGCGTCTTGAAGTCTGATGTTTGTTCCAACAGTTCATCAACTTTTTCAGCTAAAGACAAAACTCCCTCGCCGCCTTTGGCCCACCCTTCCGTTACCACGGCCATTATTCCCATTTTTTCCGTTTGAGCAACAATCTGTTGCAGTTCAGCTTCAGTATCAGAGCTGAAACGGTTAAGCGCAACAATTACCGGAACCCCAAATTTTCGCATATTTTCAATATGCACCCGCAGGTTGGCAAAACCTTGTTCCAATGCGGCGAAATTTTGTTCGCCTAATTTATCCAAGGGAACGCCTCCGTGCATTTTCAGAGCGCGAACAGTGGCGACAATCACAACCGTCGAGGGGGTGATTTCTCCCTTTCTGCATTTGATATTCATAAATTTTTCGGCGCCCAAATCGGCTCCAAACCCAGCTTCGGTCACAACATAATCAGCCAGTTTCAAGGCGGTTCTAGTCGCCATCAGACTGTTGCATCCATGGGCGATATTGGCAAACGGTCCCCCATGAACCAATGCCGGCGTTTTTTCCAATGTTTGTACCAAATTAGGTTTTATCGCCTCTTTCAAAACAGCGGCTAAAGCGCCGACACACCCCAACTCAGACACACGAACGAACTGACCGTCAAATGTTTGCGCAACAACAATGTTTCCCAACATTTCTTTTAATTCCGCAATATCACGAGCCAAGCATAAGGTAGCCATAATTTCGCTGGCAACAGAGATGTCAAAGCCGTCCGGACGTTCAATTCCGTTAATTCTGCTCCCTTGTCCTATCGTTATATCCCGCAAAACACGGTCATTCAAATCAACACAACGGCGCCAACTTATGGTCTGAGGATTGATGTTTAGCTTGTTTCCCTGATAAATATGATTATCCAGTAACGACGCCAATAAATTATTAGCGATGGAAATGGCGTGAATATCACCGGTAAAATGCAGATTAATGTCTTCCATCGGCACAATCTGAGAATAACCGCCTCCGGTTGCGCCACCCTTGCGGCCAAAACAAGGTCCCAAAGATGGTTCGCGCAAAGCAATAATAACTTTTTTGCCCAAACGACGCAGGGCATCGCCCAAACCGATAGATACCGTGGACTTGCCTTCACCGGCTGGGGTCGGCGTTATTGCCGTTACCAAGATAAGTTTTCCATCTTTAGCTCCTGATGCTGTGATTTCTTGCAGTTTTTCATAAGAAATCTTGGCTTTATACTTACCGTAAAGCTCTATGTCATCTTCACTCAAGCCTATTGACGCCGCAATTTCGGATATCGGAGAAAGTTTATTTTGCTGAGATATTTCTATATCGCTTAACAATTTTCATCCTCCATTCTTTTCAACACATATTTCAGCTTTTTCAAAGCCTGAACCTGCATTTGCTCCTGCGAAATTCCCGCCGGAACAACAACACTGGCTTCAACACGCGTTTCAGGCTCGATTGCGGTTACCTTAACATAAGCGCCCTGCCGGACATATTCGAATAAAATCTCTGCCATTAATCTTTCAAAAATTTATTGCTTTTTGGGAAACCAAACGGCGCTAGTTTGCCGACCTGAGCACGATGACCGAGCCAAGATAACAAGTCGGTTTCGGTTTTGGTTCCGCCGGCGCGATTATAGGTAAACCCTTCGGCTTCTTTGAATATTTGAATATCCGCCATGCCGCCGTCTTTATACTTTTGCAGCGCAACACCCCGACCTCTGGCCATTGTCGGAATTTCCTCTACCTTAAAGACCAGAAGCTTGCGGTTGTCACCGATAATGGCAACCATGTCTCCGGTAATCTTTTTACAGAATGCGGCTTTTTCACCATCAGCAAGATTCATAATCTTGCGACCGTTACGGGTCTGCGCAATCAAATGATTTTCATCAATCACGAAACCGTGTCCGCTGTCCGATGCAATCAAATATCTTGTTTTGGGTTCAAAAACAAACATATCGCAAATATTATCGTTATTGCCCAAATCAACCATCAAACGCAACGGCTGTCCGAAACCACGACCGCTAGGAATATCACTGCCGTTAATGTTGAAGAATTTTCCCGAAGTGTCAAACAGGATAATTTTATCCGTTGTCTGTGCGTGAATAGCCATCAGCAAAGAGTCATCGTCCTTAAACTTGAAGTCATCATTAAGCGCGGTATGACCTTTCACACATCTAATCCAGCCTTTTTGAGACAGGATAACGGTAATGGGTTCTTTTTCAACCAAAGCTTCCATAGAGATTTCAATATCTTCCGCAACTTCGGCAAATTCGGTACGACGACGTCCCAAAGCCGTTTTTTTACCGAACTTTTCTTTCATAGCCTTGATTTCTTCGGCAATTTTTTGCCATTGTTGTTTTTCATCAG
This sequence comes from uncultured Alphaproteobacteria bacterium, assembly GCA_949542085.1. Taxonomy (GTDB): domain Bacteria; phylum Pseudomonadota; class Alphaproteobacteria; order RF32; family CAG-239; genus CAZU01. Next base: position 27 of record CATGXW010000109.1, on the reverse strand, counting down.
CGAGCAAAGCCTCCAGCCCGACTTTTT
>CATGXW010000108.1 GCA_949542085.1 uncultured Alphaproteobacteria bacterium | reverse complement strand
CCAAGCGGCGAGTTCACGCAAGAGAGTTAGAAAACGCGGATTGTGGGAGCGATGACGGATGCGCATCCACATTTCATCGGGATTGATGTCGTAGGTGTGCGGAGAACAGAGGGTTTTCATTTCTTCTTTTACCCAGTTTTGCCGTTTGCTTTCTTTGAGACGCGTGCACAATTCCTGATATATGGGAACCAAATGGGTGACGTCAGATAAAGCGTATGTCAGCTGAGCTTCGCTGAGAGGGCGTCGGCTCCAATCCGTCAGTCTGCTGCTTTTGTCCAGCTCGATGTGAAGAATGTGGCGTACGAGGTTTTCATAGCTGATTGATTCGCCAAATCCCAAAACCATTGCGGCAACTTGGCTGTCAAAAACGGGAGAAGGGATTTTTCCGCTCAGTAAATAGAGTATTTCAATATCCTGTCGTCCGGAATGAAAGACTTTTGTTATGTCTTTATCTTGCAGAATTTCAAAAAAGACATCTAAATTAAGATTTTCGCAAAGAGGGTCAATGATAGCGCATTCGTTCGGTGAACCAACTTGTATCAAACATAATTTTGCGTAGTAAGTGTGTTCACGCAAAAATTCCAAATCAATTGTAATAAACGGGTGTTTTTTTAAGGCTTGGCAAAAGGTTTGCAGCGCTTCGTTTGTCGTTATTAAATTCATGATTGTCCTGCTTTGTTTTTTTTATTCCATTAAGTTTACAGATATTTGTTTAAGATTTTTTTAATGACAAATTTTTGAAAAGCTCTTGACTTTGGACAAAAAGGTGGTAGTTTCTTGTCACAAATTAATTATCAGCATTTATTAATCCTAAAAACACAACTAAATGACCAGTTTGTTTTTTTTAGCCAACAATTCTTTGGAGATGATATCCGGAGGTGGTGGCATGGACAACGAAAAATTTCGTGCCATGGTGTGCCAGCTCGTTTCCGCGCATGGTATCAATGCGAGAGTTTTTCACGCTGTCGCCTGTGATGCCTGCTATTGCGATGAACAGTACGGCGTGGTTGTCGAACTGCGCGAGTGTTCAAGTTGGCGTTTCAGCAGGAACGTGTTCAACTCATTGCCAAGGGATACGTTCATTCTGTCGGAACCAAGATATCGAAAGTCGCTATGTGCACGCTACCGGCTGGTTCGAGGCTTATGCATTCGGCGTTGTCTCTTCACAACGAGCAACGCGTGTGTCTTAAGCAGTTCGGTATCACTACCAGCGTCATTCTGTATGATGATAAGAAGGCAATCAACCTCCTTTCGGTTCGAAATCCTCAAGAGAATCCGCACTTCGGCTATTGGCAGAAGTGTTTGGAGGGCTTTCTCAAGAGGCAGGGGCTTACTCCCGTATTCGACTTTGTCCGTGTGTTCGACTATTGAGACATGTCGGTGCCTGTTGGCTTTCTATTATTAATCATTTTCAGGTATTACTCCTTTTCAGGTGTCCGAAGTTTTTCGGGCACTTTTTTTGTCATTTTTTTCTTGCTTTTTTTTGTAAGTGCGGTTATATACGTTTTACTTTATTTATCATTAAGAGATTATAGGCGCATCTTTAACAGATGTTTACAACTAAATTTTTTTATCATTAATTATTAAATCCTAAAGATTATGGAGCGACAAACCATTGATCTGCAGAAGTATTGCATTGTCGATGCTTCGTCCATGGAGCGTGCAGCTAAAGCAGCAGTAGGAAAACTCGTAGAACACTACGGCAGTAAGATGATTGACGGCAGCGTGATCTGTCCTCACGGCGAATCTTCGGTTTCTTTCGTGGAAATCGACTTCAAAGAAGGACGCGTGGTCGACCTGATGGTCGCCATCGCCGAGCGCCACAGCCTTTATCCCTTCTACATCATTGAAGAGAATAAAGGCCATTTGCCCAAGAAAGCCCAGTATCAACGATATATCGTTGAAGAGGCAACGGCGTTGTTCAAGAAGAACAGTGGCGGTCTGCCTCGTTTCAAGGAACGTCTGATGCAGGCATGCAAGAAGATCTATCGGGAAGAGAGCGTCTTCGTGAAGGCTTTTGTTTACGAAGGCGAGCGCTACTTCCATGTGGCCATGTTCAACTCTGAGCGTTCTCCGAAGTCCCGTGACATCATCATCGGTGTGCCCGAGTGGCGTGAAGCCATCTGCAAGCTGGTTTCTGATCTGTCCGGTTCTGTAGTGTTCAAGACTGTGCGTTACGCAAACCTCTAATCAAACAGAGTCTTTTCCTGCGGGAAAAGGCTCTTTTTTTGTGCCGAAAATGGAGAATGTAGTTGCTTTTATGATAAATCGGCATTACAAAAGAAAATATTTTTAGACTAACAAAGAGGTTAAAATGCAAAGCTATCGCACTCATACCTGCGGCGAATTGCGCAGCAGTGATATCGGAAAAAAAGTTAAACTCGGTGGGTGGATTCACCGCAAACGTAATTTGGGCAACCTGTGCTTTGTCGATTTGCGTGACCATTATGGCATTACTCAATGCGTGTTTGACAGTTCATCAGATTTGTTTGCGCGGATTGAAGCTTTGCGTGTCGAATCGGTTATCGGTATTGAGGGAGAGGTTATTGCCCGTGAGAGTGTGAATAAAAATATGCCGACCGGTGATATTGAGTTAAAGGTTACATCTTTGGAAGTTTATTCCGAAGCCGATGTTTTGCCTTTTCAGGTTGCGATGGAAGACGACGCTCCCGAGGAAATGCGCCTGAAGTATCGTTTTTTGGATTTGCGCAAGGACAGAATCCATAAAAACATTTTGTTACGCTCCGCCGTCATTCAGCGTTCACGCGAATTGATGCGCGAGCAAGGTTTTACGGAATACCAAACACCGATTTTGACAGCGTCTTCTCCGGAAGGTGCCCGTGACTTTTTGGTGCCGTCCCGTATTAATCCAGGGAAGTTTTATGCTTTGCCGCAAGCACCGCAGCAGTTTAAACAATTGTTGATGGTTTCCGGTTTTGATCGCTATTTCCAAGTTGCACCGTGTTTTCGAGATGAAGATCCTCGTGCTGATCGTTCTCCGGGTGAGTTTTATCAACTGGATATGGAAATGTCTTTTGCCACGCAGGATGATGTGTTCGGGGTGATTGAGCATACTCTGGGCGGTATTTTTAATGAATTTGCCAACGGTAAAACCGTTGATCAAGCTCCGTACGCGCGTATTCCGTTCCGTGAGGCAATGGCAAAATACGGTTCAGACAAGCCTGATTTGCGTAATCCGTTGGTTTTGCAAGATGCAACCTCATTTTTCGGTAATAGCGGTTTTGGCGTTTATGACGGATTAGTCAAAGAAGGCAAAACGGTTAAGGCTATGGTTGTTGCCAGTATTGCCGATAAGCCTCGTTCATTCTTTGATAAGCTTGATGCTTATGCGAAGGAAGAAGGAATGGGCGGTATTGCTTATGTTGCTTTTGCTGAGGCGGGAGCCAAGGGAATTGCTAAATTGTTAAGCGCTGAAAAGCTGGAAGAATTGAAAACCGTTTATGGTGCGAAAAACGGTGACGCCGTTATCTTTATGGTTGGCAAAGGTGTGAAGTTTGACAAGTTCAGCGGTCGGTTGCGCAACAAAGTCGGTGAAGAACTGGGGCTGATTGACACCAATTCTTTCAAAATGTGCTGGATTGTCGATTTTCCGTTCTATGAGGAAAATGAAGAAACCGGCGCGGTTGAATTCTCTCACAATCCGTTCTCAATGCCGCAGGGCGGAATGGATGCTTTGCTGAATAAAAATCCGCTGGATATTCTGGCTTATCAATATGACTTTGTTTGTAACGGTGTCGAGTTGTTGTCGGGTGCCGTTCGCAACCACAAGCCGGAAATTATGTATAAGGCTTTTGAGATTGCCGGATACGATCACAGCGTGGTTGACAGTAAATTTGGCGGTATGATCAGCGCTTTCAAATTTGGCGCTCCTCCGCACGCCGGTTCGGCTTATGGCATGGATCGTTTGGTTATGTTGTTGTTGGATGAACCGATTATTCGTGATGTGATTTTGTTCCCCTTGAACGGCAAGGCTCAAGACTTGATGATGCAGGCGCCGAATTTTGTGACCGAGCAACAGTTGAATGAGTTGCACATCAACGTTGTTGAAGAGAAAAAATAGAGGGATAAAGGCCGCTCCGATGAGAGCGGCTTTTATGATTGAGGGCTAATGAAGAAAAAGCTGTTTTTAAATAACGCGCAGTTAAAAGCTGAGTTGGGACGGTGTTTGAATTGTGCGGCAAAACCATGTCATAAAGCTTGTCCGGCAGGGTGCAATCCGAATGAATTTATCAATTTTGCTTTGGCAGGAAAGTGGGAAGACGCCGCTTTTTCGATTTTGCGGGCGAATCCTTTGGGACAAGTTTGCGGTTTGGTTTGTCCTGATAAATTTTGTATGAAGTCATGTGCTAGAAAGGCATTGGATTTTTCGCTTAATATTCCGAAAATTCAGGCGACAATCTTGCAGAAAGTTTTGAGTAATCCGGCGTTTCGTTTGCAATCTGCGGCCAAGTTAAACGGCAAACGGGTGGCGGTTATTGGTGCCGGTCC
>CATGXW010000107.1 GCA_949542085.1 uncultured Alphaproteobacteria bacterium | reverse complement strand
TCACAGAGATTTTCTATAATGCAGGGTTTTGTACTTTTTTTTAGCTCTTCCCCCACACAAGACAGACTTGGTATCAGATGCCATTTTTTACGTGCCATAATGATAAAGAATTAGAATTTATAATTTAAAAGTAATTGTTTCTTGCAAAGAATAAAACACATCATATCAACCTTGTCAAGTTTCCTCAAACACAAAAAATCCGCTTTATGCCACAGCATAAAGCGGATTTTTCAATCAGTCATTGGTCACAGCCATCAACAAACGAGCAAATGTTTCTGTATCGCGTCGCAAAAGGTCGCCTTTACGATTCACATGATCCCGTCCCCACGTGCCTTGAGGACAATCTTTCTGAATCCAAAAACGACTATTGTTCGGCAGAGGAGCATCCCAAGCCTTTACTCGCATTGCAGAAACCTCATTCCAAACAAGGTCCAGCAACATAATCTCTTCACGATGCAAAAGTCTGGCTCGACACCTTTTCACCCACCGATGATAACAGTCTTCCCAAGTATAAATCACCGTCTCATGCAGAATAAAGCTGTCTGTAATACGGATACCAAGATATTTGCAATCACGAGCCTTCCATTCGGCGGATTCATAACCGTCACACCACACATAACGCAAACCGGCTTTGAGTGAGGCGACTTCCTCCGCCGACAACGGAAACGATATCTGTTTGGGCTCGGCCAAAGGAATGACCACACCTGCTTCACGAAATGCCGGTTTATAAATCTCCATAATCTCGTATTCAGATTTTCTCTTGTGTATTTCTGCCGAAAGAATACAGGGCATACAGTCTCTGGGTGGTTTCTGCCCCCGTCTAAAACATAACCAAATTTTTTTGAACAGATTCATAATGATTAATATTTATAAGTTAAAAATAATAATTAATTTGCACTTAATAAAACAAATTTGTCCCCACTTGTCAAGCGATATCAAAAAACGCTTGACTTAGAGTTACCTCTAAGAATTATCTTTTATATGAACTTAAACATAAGGAGAAAATTGATGAATAAATTTTTACTGTTTGGAATAATCGCGTTTTCCGTTCTCGCTTTTTCCGCTTATAAAGCTCTTGCTCAAAACAAAGAAGGAGAAACTGCAATGAATACCGAAAACAAAAAAATTCTGGTCGCTTATTACTCTTATAGCGGCAACACCAAAGAAGTTGCCGAAGCCATTCACAAAAAGGTCGGCGGTGATATCTTTGAAATCAAAACCGAAGGAACTTATCCCGATGAATACCGTCCAATGACTGTTCAGGCAAAAAAAGAAATCCAAGACGGCTACCGCCCAAAATTGACAACCTCGGTTGCCGACATCAAACAATATGACATCGTTTTCTTAGGCTCTCCCAACTGGTGGGGAACCATCACTCCGCAAGTCAGCAGCTTTTTGGACAACTACGACTTGTCCGGCAAAACAGTCGTTCCCTTTATTACTCATGGCGGCGGTGGTGTTCAAAACACCATTAAAGATATGACAGCCCAATGCAAAGATTGTAATGTCACTCAAGACGGTTGGGTCGGCTACAGCAGCCGCATACTCGGCATTTCCGGCTGGCTCAAAGATCTGGGCTTTAAGAAATAAAAAGAACGAAAAAAATGCCAAAGTCAACAGACCTTGGCATTTTTTATTTTCCTAAAATCGCCGGCCGGCACCACCGCCGCCAAAGCTTCCTCCGCCTCCGAAGAAGCCGCCTCCACCGCCCAAACCTCGACCGCCGCCTAAAAAGATACCTCTTCCGCCACGCGGTCCTTTTCCGGATAAAATCAAGTAGATCATAAGCAATGTAAAAATCAACGACCACAAATCGTCCAAACTCATGTTATCGGCATCAACCTGTCCGCCGTTGGAAATAATCGACATCACTGCCGCCGCTCCGTTCAGCATCGCCTGATTATAATCCGGCGTTTTTTCTTTTAACGGCGGCAAAATCACATTTTGCAATATCCGCCCGCTAATGCTGTCAGTCAGCACATCTTCCAAACCATAACCGACTTCTATCCCCGCATAACGATCTTCCGTCGCCGCGAAAATCAAAACGCCGTTATCTTTGCCTTTTTGCCCCAACTGCCAGTGCCGCGCCAACTCAACACCATATTCTCGCCCGTCCTTACCCCGCAGGTTTTTAAGAACGGCCACAACAATTTGATTATCCTTATCTGATGACAGTAATGCATTCAGCTGTGCTTTTGTTTGAGCAGACAACACACCCGCTTCGTCAATCACCTGCCCGCTCAGCGGCGGAAAATCAACTTCCGCCGCCAACGACAGCGACCAACAAAAACAAAAAGCAATGATGGCAAAGATAAGCTTTTTCATCTATCCGTCATATCCCTAAAAAGCAACCGTCGGAGCGGTCTGTGCGTTCGGCGCCGCATCAAACGTCGGTTTGGCGTGCAAACCGGAAATCATCGCCCAGATAACACCGGGGAATGTTCTCACCTGCTGATTAAATGTTTTAACCACGGCGATATAATCTCTTCTGGCCACGGCAATTCGGTTCTCCGTCCCTTCCAATTGATCCTGCAAAGCCATAAAGTTTTCATTAGCCTTCAAGTTAGGATATTGCTCAGAAACCGCCATCAAACGTGATAAAGCAGAACTAATTCCGGCCTGTGCTTTCATATATTCCTGCATTTGCCGGGCATCTTCCAAATTAACCGAAACCTTCGTGGCATTGGCGCGCGCTTCAATCACCGCCTGCAAAGTTTCTTTTTCATGTGCGGCATAACCTTTGACCGTCGACACCAAATTCGGAATCAAATCCATACGACGCTGGTACTGGTTTTGCACCTGAGCCCAAGCTGCGTTCACATCCTCATCTTGACGAACCAAACCATTTACGCCGCCGACAGCCGCTACCGCAAACCAAATTAGCAACGCGACAATAATTCCACCGATAACTTTCATAAGCACAATCCTTTCCGTTAAAAATCCAATTCTTAATAAATATATTGCGTCTTTGCCCAAATGAAAGCCCCCGACAAAAAAACAGCTCCGCTTTAACGGAGCTGTTTTCGGGTTTTTCAAATTACTACTTCAACTTGTCATATTCCTCATCGGAGACAACTTCCAACCACTCGGTTGAACCTCCCTCAACCGGAACAGACGCGGCAACATGCGTAAACCAACTATCCTTGGCCGCACCGTGCCAATGCTTAACCCCTTCCGGAATATTGACCACATCACCGGCTTTGAGTTCTTGTGCGGGTTTGCCCCATTCCTGATAGTAACCTCGACCGGAAACCACCAACAAAATCTGCCCGCTCTTATGATGAATGTGCCAATTGTTACGACACTTCGGCTCAAAAGTCACATTAGCCATATTCACATCACCGCTTGTCAACGGTTGCAAATAACTCTTTCCGTTAAAATATTTGGCATAAGCGACATTATCTTCACCAAAACCAAAGAGAACATTCTGCGCACCGGTCTCGGAAGCAATATCCAAAATCGCCGCAATTTGTTCATCGGTCAGCCCGTTATGCTTTCCGACATTAATATGACTGTTCAGCTGGCTGTCAACACCATTCATTGACGCCAGCATGGCAATCGTCGCCAACTCTCTCGTCTGCCAATCAACATTATCTCTGGCAAAAATATCACCGAACAAATGCGCTTTCAAATATTCATCAATAGCCGGTGCAAATTCAAAAAGCGGCCCTTGTACCAGAGCGCCGACCAGTTTGGTCTGATTTTCCGTTCCATAATCAAGAGTGTTCCCTTGCGGTCTGGCACTGGGAAGTTTACCCTGTTCATCTTTATTACCGCGTTCTTCTTCCACCTTCATCAAGGTTGAAAGTGCATTCAAACTTCTGGGAAAACCGCAATAAGCATACGTCTGAACCAAAATCTCCTTAAATTCGTTAACCGTCACACCGGCATCCAATCCCTCAATCAACGCCTGACGCAAACCGGCTTGATCTCCTCGAGCCGCATAAGACGCCACCGTTGCTATCGATTTTTGCTTTGCATTTAAGACATCGTTTGCCATCGCATTTCCTCCTAAAAATAATGAAACAACTAACATTAAAAATACAAATTTTTTTTTACCATCAGCTCTTTCCTATCTTATAAAATTAGTAAATTCAATCGCTTCGGCTTCCGGAGGCAAAATACCGGCTTGAGCAGCCGCTTCCTTGCATTTAAGCACATATGCCATATTCTTGGCCAAGATACGCATATTTTGCATACCTTCTTTATCTTGTTTAACTTCCTCCGGACTGGTACCATGAACCATGTTCCAGTAACGACCGGAAACAACCGGCATCTCAGCAATATGAAAATATTTGTTCAACTGGTCAATCGTTGCCGTTGTTCCTGCCCGTCTGGCACTGACAATCACCGAACCGGGTTTATGCCGAAAGATTTGTCGCCCGCCCAAAAATGCCGAAAAGAAAGCCCGATCTAAAAACGGAACAACAACACCGCTCGCAGAACCATAATGCACGGGAGAACCAATGATATAAGCATCAAACTCCGACGCCTTGTCAACAAACTCATTCGCCTTGTCTCTTACAACACAA
>CATGXW010000106.1 GCA_949542085.1 uncultured Alphaproteobacteria bacterium | reverse complement strand
CATAAGTTTTTGAATGATTGCGGTTTGGTGCCGACTAAGGAACCTTATAATCGCCGTACTTCTCATGGTATGATTTTGGCCGAGAATGGCGAGAAAATGTCTAAATCCCGTGGTAATGTGATTAATCCGGATGATATTGTCGCCGCTTATGGGGCCGATACTTTCCGTTTGTACGAAATGTTCATCGGACCGTTTGAGCAGGTGGCCATGTGGTCGGATGAAAGTCTGATGGGGGTCTATCGTTTTGTAAACAAAATCTACGGATTGTTCAAAAAAGTTGCCGATGTCGAACCGACAAAAGACGACTTGCGGGCAATGCACAAGTGTATTCTCGAGGTGACGGAGCGTGTTGATCAGCTCAAGCTTAACACGGCGGTTTCATCTCTGATGACCTATGTCAATTATTTGTCCGGTTTGGAAAAGGTTCCCGCCGAGCTGTATCTGAATTTGTTGAAGATGTTGTCACCGTTTACACCGCATCTGGCCGAAGAAATGTGGGCTAGAATGGGCAAAGACACTTTGATTGTGGCAGAAAGCTGGCCGGTTGGCGATAAGGCTTTGGCTGAAGACAATGTGGTGACAATGGCCGTGCAAATTTGCGGAAAATTGCGTGGAACGATTGAGGTTTCCAAAGGAATGCCGCAGGCGGAAATTGAAAAGCTGGCGTTGTCTGTTGATAATGTCAAACGGCAGCTTGAGGGTAAAGAAATCCGCAAGATTATCGTTGTTCCGAATAAGATTGTGAATATTGTCGCTTAGTTAACGATAGAAAGGATTGGTTATGAACAAAAAAGTGATTTTGAACTTGGTCGCTGTCTTGTTGCTGTCAGCCTGCGGGTTTGAACCGCTTTATGTTCAGAAAAAAAATGATGACGGTTGGTATTTTGGCGGAAAGTTTGATACATCGATTACTCAAGAAATGTCTGAGATTAAAATCCAACCGATTGACGGGCGTTTTGGTCAGCAAATCCGTAATCATTTATTGGATTTGCTGACACCGAAAGGCGTGCCTCAAAGTCCGAAATATCGTTTATATGCAGAGTTGACAAGCAAATCCGTAACCCAGCAGGCTTTGCGTCGGGATATTACGGCGACCAGCGAACGGGTGACATATCGTGTTAATTATCGTTTGGAAGAAGGGGCCGAAACATTGGTTAACGGTAACAGCGTTGCTTATGTGAGCTATGATTTGCTGGCGAATCCGTATTCAACGACAATGGCTCAAAAGAAGACGGAAGCGGATGCGGCAAAGATTATCGCTAATGATATCGCTTTGCGTTTAGGGGCTTATTTCCACATGAAATATAGCAATAAAGGGACTGCAGATGATTTTCAAAGCAGCACAAATCGATAAATATTTAAAGAAAAACGATGCGGCGATCAAAGGCTTTATTGTGTATGGAAGCAATGAAGGTTTGGTTGCCGAATATGTTAAGAACCTGACGCTTAGTGTTTGTTCTGATTTGCATGATCCTTTTTGTGTCGTCTATTTGTCGGCTTCTGATATTAATGCTGATCCGGGGCTTTTGTTTTCCGAGTATACCAGCCGTTCTTTGATGGGGGGGCGACGTGTTATTGTTATTAAGGATGCCGACAATAATCTGACGAAACATTTTAAAACACTGTTGGACGGAACCCCGTCTGATACGTTGATTGTGGCTGCTTCGAGCTCGTTGAATAAGAAATCTTCTTTGGTGTCGTTGGGTGAAACGAGAGAAGATTTGGCGGTTATTGCCTGTTATGAAGACAGGGATGAAGATAATTTTTCAACGGCGCGTTCCGTTCTTTCTGAAAACGGCGTGACTATCGGTAACGAGGCTTTGCAACTTTTGTGCGCCCGTTTGTCGAATGACCGAAAAACCAATTTGGGTGAGTTGGAAAAGCTGATTACTTATGTCGGGGATAATAAGACCGTGACCGTCAACGATGTGCAAGCGGTTATTGCCGATCAATCGTCTTCCAATACGGATGATATTTGTTATTCGGCGGCCGGAGGATACAGCGACAAGGCATTGGCGGCTTATCGGAAGTTGTTGAATGAGGGAGAAGAGCCGATTTCGGTCGTGCGGGCGATGTGGTATCATTTTAGCAAGGTTTTAACCTGTTTGGCATCGATGGAAAAAGGGGACAGTCCGGATGCGGCAATGAAAAAATTGTTTCCGCGGATTATCTTTTTTCGAGAATCGGCATTTAAACGGCAATTGGCTTTGTGGAAGCGGGAACGTGTTTTTTCTGTGTTGGAGCTTTTGTATAAATGTGAACGGGATTGCAAAACTTCAAATATGCCGGTGCAAGAATTGGTGTCATATATGATTATGCAGGTTTCTTCCGCGGCAGCCAGAGCCGCTCGCGGAGCATAAAAAAACTCCGGCTTATGACCGGAGTTTTTTTAGGCAGAACGAAGATTAATTCATTCTGTGCTCAAGACTTTCGCGCAAAGAACATGTCGGAACGAAAACCATAGCCAGGGCGGAAATTCCGATTAAAACGTACAATACGCGACTCAGAGCACTCATAGGACCAAACAGAAAAGCAACCAGGTCGAAATTGAATGCGCCGACCAATCCCCAGTTGATACCACCGATGATTGTCAAAATCAGAGCCACGTTTTTCCAAAAAGTGTTCATGATGTTTACTCCTTTTTTTTCAAACAATGTTTTGCTTTGAATAGTTTTAGCTGTTATGATATATGTGGTTTTAGATGATTTTCAACGGATGAAAGACGGGAAATGTATAGCGATAAGTTTAAGAAGTTTATCGAAATCTGGCAAAACGAATTTGCTGTTGAGCGCTCTATTGATGAAAAGCTGTGTCAGGATAAGGATGGTAAACCGCTTCCGTGGTATACTTATCCGGCGATTGAATATTTGTCTCAGTTTGACTATTCTCGTAAGAAGATTTTTGAATATGGTTGCGGTTATTCGTCAATGTTTTGGGCTGAACGGGCGGAAAAGGTTGTCAGCATAGAGGATAATTTTGAGTGGCATGCCCGCTGGCAGAAAGAATTTCAACATCCTTGCTTGGAAATAAGGTGGCGGGATGAGGGAGAAATTTATGAAAATGCGATTTTTGAAGATGATGCGCTTTATGATGTGATTGTGGTGGACGGAAAACGGCGGGCAGAATGCGCCAAAGCGGCTATTGTTAAGCTTGCATCAGACGGAATGATTATTCTTGATGACAGTGATAGGATTAATACCTCGCAGGAATATGTGGATGCGGTTAAAGCTTTGCGGCAAGCTGATTTGATACAGGTTGATTTTTATGGCTTTTGTCCGATGAATAATTATACCAAAACAACCTCTTTGTTTTTGCGGCGGGATTTTAATTTTGAGTCTTTGTATAAAGTGCAGCCGATTAACGGAATTGGCAATTTATGGTCAATGAGCCGTAAAGACAGAAAAGAGCTGTATCGAAAACAAAAATAGACTTTAGCTGCAAAGCACTTCAATGATATGATTCAGGACTAAGAAACCCAGTTCGGTTGCTTGCAGAGCGTTTTTGTTGTTGCTTATTAGGTTGGTGTTTTGCAGGAATGTCGCTTTTTCAGAATTGATGAAGTCATCAAGATGAATACCGCATATTTCAAAAAAATGTTGTTTGTTAATTCCTTCATCAAGGCGCAAACCCATAATCATCAGTTCTTCGGCTCGTTCCTGCGGTGATAATTCTTCAAACTCGCGTTTGTGTGTCAGGGCATAAAATTTTCCGTTTCTTTTCAGACGTCCATGCGCGCCTTTACCAATCCCCAGATAATCATCACCTTGCCAATATAAAAGATTGTGGCGGCATTGAGTATCTTTTGGGGCATAATTGGAGACTTCATAACGAGGATAGCCATTGTGGTTGAGAAATTGGTTGGTAAAATTATAAAGCTCCGTTGCTTGTTGTTCTTCAAGAGCTTGGATACCTTTTTTGGCGAAGATGGTGTTTTCTTCGATGGTTAGTTGATAGAGAGACAAGTGTTTAAAGCCTAATTTGACTGCTTGTTGCAGTTCTGTTTGCCATTGTACAAGAGTTTGTTGCGGGCGGGCGTAAATCAAATCCATGGAGTGATTGGCAAAGTGTTTAGTGACTTGTTCAATTGCCGAGAAAGCTTCTTGAAGAGAATGGGTGCGGCCAAGAAATTTTAAATCAGCATCGTTTAATGCCTGAACACCGAGGGAGAGGCGGTTGATGCCGGCGTGCCGCAAGTCGGAGAACATTGTCGGTGTTTGCGTATTGGGGTTGGCCTCCAGAGATATTTCCGCATGCGGAGAAAGCCGCCAATTTTTGCTGATGAAGTTGATTATTCGTTCGATATTATGCGGGCTGATTAGGGAAGGGGTGCCGCCGCCAAAGAAAATGGATGTCACTGTTCTTTTGTTTGTCATTTCGCAATAATAATTTAAGTCATCCAGATATTCATCAATAAGAGAATTCTGGTTATCACACTTTGTTGCTCTGCTATAAAAGTCACAATAGGGGCATTTGCTGAGGCAAAAAGGCCAGTGAATGTATATTCCAAAGTTAAAACCGATTGTGGCGGGATCCTGCCGCAACA
>CATGXW010000105.1 GCA_949542085.1 uncultured Alphaproteobacteria bacterium | reverse complement strand
CGGCTTGCAATGCCTGTTCCAGATAATCAATGGCCTGCTGCTCTTCAACTGCTTCTCTGGCCAAAACCAAATACGCCGCTCGCTTATCCTGCGGGCTCAGATTATCAGCCATTTTTTCTCGGACATCAAACCACTTGTCCATCGTATCGGTTTCCCAATAAATCTCCCCCATTTTTTCAAGAGTCGAATTTTGTTCCTGACGATTTCTGGCAAAGTTGAAACTGCTTTCAAAAAAATTCAGGGCACGATTTTTATCTTTCTTATGCCAATAGGCCTCGGCAATCTTTTCATACGCCCAACGCAATAAAACCTGCCGCCTGATACTGGTGTCTTTTCGACATTCCGAAGTATTGCGACAAAAATCGATAACCTTGCGATAAGCCTCAATCTCAGCATCAAAATCTTCCGCTTTTCGGGCGTCAAGAATGGCCATTTTATAGGCTTGCATAATATTCTGTGGTTTATTTTCGGAAACATATATCTCAGACACAAACGCCTCCGCAGTATAATCTTTATTGTTTTACCAAATCGCTGTCATCGTCATCAAAACCCATCAGACACTTATGCGCCAGTGTTCCGCCGGTTTTCATGCAATAATCCTCTCGATGCAGATCATATTCGGCATGAATGGGACAAGTTTCACACAAACAACCGCGATCTTCATCAATACAATGACTTTTTTCAAAAGCACAGAACATCGACTCATAATGCTCGACATTATCCAAATCATCCAAAAGCTTAAACATATTTTCCGGCATGTTTTTAATCTTACACCCCAATGTGTATGACGGACAGGACATGCACTTACATTTTTTCAAATTATCTTTGGTCTTGGCAACTAACATGGTTTTCTCCTCCCTAATGAATGATAGCAAAGAGATATGCTTCTTGAGTGCAAATACAAGTTTTCAGCGAAAAATAATTACCTTTTTTCACAAAAATCGCTTGATTTTCCGAATCTTATATGTTAGAAACACTCTCGAATTGAGAGGACTCATGCATGATTGCCGTGCAAATCCGTGGTGAGTCTGCGTTTTATACGGCTTGCCCCGCAAGCCACAGAGAAAAGAAAGGAAAATGTCATGAGACATGGAATGAAACATCGCAAATTGAACATGGACACTAACGCTCGCAAGGCTTTATTTTCTAACCTGACCGCTGCTGTTCTGACCCATGAACAAATTAAAGTTACTCTTCCCAGAGCAAAAGAATTGAGAACCTTCGTTGACAACATGATTACTTTGGGTAAAAAAGGTCAGTTGAACAATCGTCGCCAAGCTTTGGCATTTTTACGCGATAACGAAGTTGTTTCCAAACTTTTCTCTACATTGGCTGAACGTTACAAAGACCGCAACGGCGGTTACACACGCGTTCTGAAAGCCGGCATTCGTTATGGCGACTGCGCTCCGATGGCTATCGTTGAGTTGGTTGACCGTGACGTTAACGCTAAAGGCGCTAAAGACTTGGCTCGTGTTGCAGCGGAAAGAGCTGCCGCAGCTGAAGCTGAAAAAGCCAATGCTGAAGCTAAATAAGTTTAGCAACAATCTCTAAAGCCGGTTTTTACCGGCTTTTTTTTATGCCGCAAATAATCTTGACAAAACAACGAAAGAAGCTGATACTACCGGCAAAACACCCTATTAATACTATTATTTTATGAACAAACTTCTAAAAAAGCTTCGCCGTTACCGCGAACTTCAAAAGAAGCAACATGCTGGCTTTTCTCCGGAGGAAGAAATCGCACTGCTTCGTCTCCACAAAATGAGGCCAGCCAACAAAAAAGTTGCTCAAATATGCTTTCAAATAAGAAAACGCTATTTTTTCTGCATCAAAAGAGAAATTTTCGGCACTTTTCACACGGCAAGAATCTATGATGACGCTCTCATTACAGCTCTTTTGTCCTGTGGCAATACCGAACTGATTTCTCATTACCGACGAGCTCTCAAGTGGAATGAGTTTCTGACAAAGCTCGACAACGAGCATCAAAGCTATCTGTACGAAAAGCCTTTTCTTAACAGCATCCCCGCCTCTGACGACTACTATTTCGAGGAGAATCTTTACATTAACAGAAAATACACATGGATTTTCAACGAAAGTAAAGCTCGTAACGAAATTTACCAATTCCGTCCCTCTCCCCGCCATATAGCCGCCATCAAAGCGTTGCATCTTGTTGCAGTAGAAGAAACCTACCGCAATCTTGAAAAAAAGACACAGTTTTTGTGGCAACGAGTATTCAAAAAGTATTTCTAATTCAGAAGAAAAGCGCCCCTTAAAGGGCGCTTTTCTTACACAACAAAACGTTTTTTAATCCGTAATATCAGCTTCATAAGCAAAAACAATTTGACTGTCTTTATCATCTTCCTCACGACTAAGCTCGCAAACCAACAGTTTGTCCGCTTCCTGCATACTATCGATAACATTATCCGGAATACCCTGCAAAGACAAAACATCCTCATCATTCCGCTTTAATACGGCTGTCTTAGCATCCATATCAACATTTATGGTCGGATTTTTAGGTTCACCCGCTCTGACATACAGCAACAACATTGCTTCGTCTTCATCATTAACCAAAAAATCATACATATCCAAATCTTCATTAGCCATTACAGCACCCTTCCAAAAAAGCACAAAAGCCGCCTCCGTAATTTCTGGGGGAAGCCGAAGGCGGCCGCAAACTTATAACGTTATAAGTTATAAACTTAGCATAAATAACATTTATTGAAGAAATGTTAATAGAATACACAAAGCAAGTGAAATATTTTTTATTTTAGATAAAATACTCCCAGAGGAAAACATGAGAATAATACTAAACCGCTTTATAGAACTCTTAAAATGGCCTGTGGCTTTATACATGCTGATATCTTTGCCGGCATACGCTCAGTCATTGGCATATTTTCAATTTACCAATCTCCGTTACTTGGCCTTGTTTGGCGGATTTTTCTTGTTTTTCATCTCCCGCGGAATGATGGATTCCAGCGTCAAAACCAGCATGGAAATTCTGGCACACGAACTCACCCACGCTTTTTTTGCGCTTCTAACTTTGCATAAAGTAACCGGTATCAGAATTGCTTGGGACAACTCCGGCGGCAACATGTCTTTTGAAGGAGAAGGAAACTGGCTGATTACCATTGCGCCTTACTTCTTCCCGCTTTTTGGCTTCTTTTTCATGATTGCGGTTTCTTTCTATACTCATTTTGCCCCGATGAATTTATTCCTAAACGGTATCCTCGGATTTTTAATCGGCTACCATTTGGATGCCGTGGGATCGCAAATTCATGAAAAGCAAACCGACCTGCCCAAAGTATCTTATTTATTCTGCGTGTTGTTCCTGCCTTCAGCCAATCTATGGACCATAGGTTCCATGCTGGCATTCAACAGCCGCGGCTGGGAAGGTATCTGGGTTTATCAGGAACTCATTGCCAATCTGAATACAAGAAACTTAAATATGGCAATGAATTTTCTATCCAATCTGTTCTAACACGCAATTATTCGCATCCAACCGATACGGCACTCCCAAAGTCAAAACATGACGAGAGGAAAAATGTCCGTAATTAAATTCTTTGATAACCGGAATGCGGGTTTGACGAACAAAATCATCAATCACCTCATCAACGGTTCCGAAAGTTGATTCCTCCAACTCACATTCGCTGAAGCGCCCGAACACTACGCCTTTAACCGTATTAAACAACGGATTGAAACGCAACTGCGTCAGCATCAGATTTATTTTATACGGCTTTTCACATTCATCTTCGAGCAAAATAATCTTATCACGAATATCAGGATAATACGATGTTCCGTTCAAGTCGCTAAAAATGCTGAGATTTCCGCCGATTAAAACACCTTCCGCCACACCGCCGCGTAAAGACTGACCGTCTTGAGAACGGAATGTTCTCCCATCGATAACCGCCTGCAACTCTTGAGCCACTTGAGCATCAACCTCTCCTTGCCGCAACTCGTACTCGCCCAAAAAACCGCTGACATACGGCAGTCCCGTCTTCGCATAAATTCCCATTTGAATTGAGCTGGTATCGCTGAAACCGATAAGCGGCTTCGGATTCCTTTTTATCTCTTCAAAATCTAAAAAAGGAAGAACCCGTAAAGATCCTGCCCCACCATGCAGAGCAAACAAAGCCTTAACTTCCGGATTGCGATACATCGCCATAATATCATCAGCTTTTGCTTTATCACTATCCGTCGTTAGAACAGAGCCGGAATAACAACTGGGAGCCACCAAAACATTAAAACCTAATGACGTCAAATATCGAACAACACCGTCAATATTAAAATCACGCCTCCGATTAAGAGAAATTGAAGGTGAAACAACGGCAACGGTATCTCCGACATGTAACAAGTTTGACATCTAAACAGCTTTCAAAAGTTCCCGACTGAAATCAGGAAGAGAATTATCATGCGCTCCCATAATCACAACTCTGTCACCTGCGCGAACATTGTCCAGAATAAAACGACGAACCTCATCGCGACGAGCCATAAAATGAGCGTTGTTATGACCATGATCCCGTATCTTCGAAATAATATCATTGGAAGAAACC
>CATGXW010000104.1 GCA_949542085.1 uncultured Alphaproteobacteria bacterium | reverse complement strand
GTCATTTTCGGCAGTTTGGCGGTCAACGACGTCAGTTCATGATAGTGCGTTGCAAACAAAGCCCGACATTTGTTTATCTCATGCAGATGTTCAACAACTGCCCAAGCGATTGACAAGCCGTCAAATGTTGCCGTTCCCCGCCCTATCTCATCTAAAATGACAAATGAGCGTTCGTCCGCCTGATTCAAAATAGCGGCAGTTTCAACCATCTCAACCATAAAGGTCGAGCGGCCGCGAGCCAGATCATCTGATGCTCCCACTCGTGAAA
Organism: uncultured Alphaproteobacteria bacterium; assembly: GCA_949542085.1. Taxonomy (GTDB): domain Bacteria; phylum Pseudomonadota; class Alphaproteobacteria; order RF32; family CAG-239; genus CAZU01. Next base: position 4,282 of record CATGXW010000104.1, on the reverse strand, counting down.
ATATCTTATTTATCACGCCAATGTGTGCTGATGCGCAAGGAACATAAGCCCCCATCTGCGCCATAATGGCAATAATGGCGTTTTGACGCAAAAAGGTAGATTTACCGGCCATGTTCGGTCCTGTCAGCAGCCATAAACGGCCGTTTTCATCATCAAGCTGACAGTTGTTGCCGACAAAGGCGCCGCCGTTTTCACGGGCAATCGCATTCTCAACAACCGGATGGCGGCCGTCTTTAATGTCAAAAATCAAACTGTCATCAACCACCGGACGACAATATTTCTTCTCAACCGCCAAATCGGCCAATGCCGCGGCAACATCAAGTTCCGCCAGCGATTTTGCGGTCTTGGCGATATCTTCGGCAGAAACTTTCACTTCGGTTACCAGTTGCTCAAAAATTTCCAATTCCATCGCCAAAGCCTTGTCATCGGCACTGCGAATTTTGTTTTCCAACTCGGTTAACTCAACCGTTGTGAAACGTGTCGCATTCAAAACCGACTGACGATGAATAAAATCGGTATTTTCCAACATTACGGAAGCATACTTGCTTTGAACTTCCACAAAGTAGCCGATAACGTTGTTATATTTTATCTTGAGATTGGCAATTCCGGTTGATGCGGCATATTTGTCCTGCAAGGCCAACAACATGCCGCGACTGTCCGCCTTGATGTGCTTTATTTCATCAAGAGCATTGGAATATCCGCCTTTTACAAAGCCTCCGTCACGGGCCAATAAAGGCAAGTCCTCGGCCAAAGCTTCATCCAGATGGCTAACCAAATTGTTGTGATTGCCCAAATTGACAATAATCGCTTCCAACGCTTCCGGCATCTTGTCAATAATCTGTTGTTCGCTTCCCTGACGAAAACCATACAATAAATTTTTGAGAGGTGTTACAATAGACAGCGCCGTCTTAATATTAGCCAGATCGCGAGGCCCGCCACGTCCCAAGCTCAGGCGGGAAATCGCCCGTTCAATATCCGGACAAGACTTTAACAGCGCTCGGCATTCCTGACGGATATGCGCATATGATATAAAAAATCCGACACAATCCAAGCGACGATTGATTGCCCCCACATCTTTTAAGGGATTAGCCACTCGGGAAGCCAGCAATCTGCCGCCCACACCGGTTACCGTTCGATCAATCACGCCAAGAAGGCAAGAATTTTTGTCTCCGGTCAAGGCTTCTGTCAGTTCCAATGAACGGCGGGTTGCACCGTCGATTTCCATTATCGCGTTTTCAGTAACCTTCTGAGGCTTGGAAATCAGAGGAATTTTACCTTTTTGCGTATTTTCCACATAATCGAGCAAAACACCGGCGGCCGTAATCTCCAACCGACTGAAATTACCAAAAGCCTCCGTGGTTCCCACCTTAAACACGTCCAACAATCGTTTTTTGGCGTTTTCACTGTTAAATCTGGCATGTGGCAAAACGGAAAGTTGATCGCGCCAATCATTCAAGACCTTAAATATCTGAGGATTTTGCAGATAGGCATCCGAAACGACGGTTTCAACAGGATTAAGACGAGATAAAATACCGGACAACACCACATCTTCTTCACGTTTGCGCAAAGAAACTTCCTGCAAGTAAAAATCACCGGTTGAAATATCCAGCCAAGCCAGTCCCAGCATATCGCCGATTTTGGCTATTGTGAGCAAAAAGTTATTACGCTTGGCATCAAGCAACGGTTCTTCGGTCAGGGTACCCGCCGTAACCAAACGGATGACGTCTCTTTTGACAATTGCTTTATAACCACGCTTTTTGGCTTCTTTCGGATCTTCAACCTGTTCACAAATCGCCACTTTGTATCCCTGACGAATAAGTTTGGCCAGATAGCTTTCATAAGCGTGAAACGGCACACCGCACATCGGAATATCATTACCGTCATGTTTGCCGCGTTTGGTCAGGGCAATGTCCAACGCTTTTGACGCCACGACGGCATCATCAAAAAACAGCTCATAGAAATCGCCCATGCGATAAAAAAGCAAATAATCTTTATGTTCTTGTTTAATTTGCAGATACTGCGCCATCAGGGGCGTTACAGCGGCGGAATTTTCGGTTGTTTCAGTCATTCTTCTCAAAATATTTAATAAATTTAAACTTGTTTTATTTTATATTATTTTCAATGTTAGTCTAGCTTTAATTAAAAGATATGGGACAAGAAAAGCATGTTTGAACGCGCACGCCAAGCTTTGGGAATTGAAAAAGACGCCAAATTTACTGCCAGAGTATTAATTCTAACGTTACCGACGGCTTTGATTTTTATCGTTTTGGCGGCTTTTCGCCTTGTAGACCCCATTTTGGCGGTTATTTCGCTCGGCGCCGTCACCCTCTTTAATATTATCATTTTGTTTCCGCTGACTTTTGAAATGCAACAAATAAAAAAATATGTCACCACCCTTTCCAAAAGCGGCGACTTTGATGAAAAAATGATGTCTCTTTCGGAAGACGATGCAAAGGAAATTGTCGGCGCGATTAACGCCATGCATCGCTTTTGGGCTCAAAAAACCGACTTCCTTGAAGCGCAGACGATATCTGATACGGCTGTTCTTGACAGCTTGCCGGATCCAATCATGATGATTGATCGTTCCGGCAATATTCTCGGTGCCAACCTGTCCGCCCGACACCTGTTCGGCAAGGATGTCACCGAACAAAATGTGGAAAATGTCTTTAAATCGAATAATTTTATCAATGCCGTTAATCGCATCCTTAACAAAGAAAGCCAATCCGAAAACCTTATTTTTTATCTCGACAAACCGGAACAACAAAAACTTTACGCTCACATCAAACAGTTGCCTTGGTTGTCCAAAGGCAAAGCGGTCGCCGTTATTTCCGTATATGACATGACCAAATCAATCACCATCGAAAAAATGCAGTCCGATTTTGTCGCCAATGCAAGCCATGAATTGCGCACCCCGCTTTCGGTTATTTCCGGTTTTATCGAAACATTACGAGGTCCGGCCAAAGACGATGCTCAGGCTAGAGAAAGTTTTCTCAAAGTTATGGCGGATCAGGCTGAATATATGTCCTCCCTGATTGAAAACCTACTCTCTTTGTCAAAGATTGAAATGAAACAAAATCAAAAACCGGAAGACAATGTTGATATTTTGGATTTGACGGAAGATGTCGCGCAAGCCCTTTCCCTGAAAGCTCAAGAGAGAGGCATGCATATTAAAGTCGTTACGGAAGATGACATCCCGAATATTGTTGCCGATCAAGCACAAATCAAACAAATTTTGCAAAACATGATTGACAACGCCATTAAATACGGTCTGGCCAACACCGAGGTTGTCTTACGCCTGCAAAGCTGTGACGCCATTCCTTTTTCCAAAACATTTAAAACCGCATCGGGCAACGCCGTTGCCATTTCGGTCAACAACAAAGGCCCCAAAATATCTTCGGAAGATTTGGCGCGGCTGACAGAACGTTTTTATCGCATGCAGGAACACAAGGACTTGAATATCAAAGGAACCGGATTAGGTTTAGCCATTGCCAAGCAAATTATTATCCGCCATCAAGGCAACATGACCGTTACATCCAACGGCTATAACGGGACGACTTTTACAATTTATTTGCCGCTGACACAGGAGAGTTAAAATGCAGCTTGAAGTTTTGGGAACAAACGCCGCTTTTGCCAAGGAAGGAACAACGAATTCCTTTATTTTATGGAAATATGAAAACGACGGAATTTTACTGGACTGCGGCTTCAGCGTTTATCAAGAACTGCTAAAAAAGAATTATGCCGATAAAATCAATACGGTTTTGATATCACACCTCCACCAAGACCATAGCGGCTCGCTGGTCAATCTTTTAGACTATCGCTTCAAAATCCTAAACCGCACCACCTCTGTCGGGGGCACACCCACCGATAAGTTTTTGCAGTTGCATTCAGGTACGGGCTGGGAAGCGAAAATCCACACCTTTCCCGAGAATGTTTCTTATACAAAGTTTGAAGTTCCTCATGCCAAAGGAATGGAATGTTACGCCCTGTTTGTTGAGGATAAGCTTCTCTACAGGGGAGACAGCGCCTCTTCTGTTTTATCTCGTCCGGAAGCGCAAGCCGCTAAGATGATTATTCACGATGTCAGCCTTGGCAAAGGCGGAATTATCATCAGTGTCGACGAACTGGCCGACGCCGCTCCGGAAATTAAGGCCAAGACATTTTTATCACACTATCTGCCCAAAGATTACGACCTGCTCGCTGCCAAAGCGCAAGCCCTTGGCTTTGCCGGAGTGCTTAAAGCCGGAGACAAGTTTGAACTTTAATCAATCGCTTCGCCGCAATC
>CATGXW010000103.1 GCA_949542085.1 uncultured Alphaproteobacteria bacterium | reverse complement strand
GAGAGCCAGAGTCAGGGCGTCTGTACCGGAACCGTTGGTTGAGCAATATTCAACACCGGCATAGGCTGCCAATTTCTCGTCCAATTCGCGGGTTTCCGGACCTTGGCAGTAAGCGCCATGATTCAAAATAGCTTCAAAAGCTTTCAGGAATTTGTCTTGTCCGATAACGTTCTGTGAAGTTTTGCAGTCAAACAGGTTAATCGGTTTATTGGGTTTGTTTGTCATATTTTAACGTCCTTTATAAGTTTTGTAACTGAGAGGTATCGTATGGCAAAATACAGATGATTGCAAAACACAAAACATTACTTTTTTGTAACAAAATTATACATTCTAAAATCTGCAGATGGATGATTAAACTTATTGATTTAACAAATCAGCGTGATATATTATAGGGCGAAATAAACTATTTGAGAGAGGTTAATGTGACCAAACACCTTAGATTAACCATCGGCTTGTTCGCTTTGTTTATGACAAGCGCCTGCGCTTTTGACGGTAATCTCAGCCGGCCGGAAACCAAGGCTGATCCTTATGAGAATTTTAACCGTAAGATGTTTGCCTTCAATGAATCTTTTTATGATAATGTGATGTTTCCGATAGCCAAGGGATATCGAAAGGTGACAACACCGTTTGTGCGTGAACGGGTAAGTAGCTTTTTGGCCAATGTTAAAGAACCTGTCAGTGCTGCGAACTACTTGTTGCAGCTTAAGTTTGTGCCGGCGTTGAAGAGTGTCGGACGGTTTGTGGTCAATACGACAATGGGGTTGGGCGGTATGTTCGACGTGGCTCCGGGGTGGAAACTTGAGAGAAAAGACACCAGTTTTAACGAGACGTTGGCCAGCTGGTGTGTGGTTGAGGGGCCGTATATTGTTTTGCCGTTCTTGGGGGCGAGTTCTCCTCGCAGCTTGACAGGAACACTTGTTGATGCGGCGGCGGATCCGGTTTATTGGATGACATATCAAGATGCGAATATCAGCGCCAAGGTATCATATCCGTATACGGCAATGGAATATATTTCTTTTGCTGAAGCGTATCAAGATATCTATAATGATTTGAAGCAAAATTCCGTTGATTTTTATTCAACGTTACGTTCTGCTCATTTGCAAAAGCAGAAGGGGTATAAGTGCCGTTTTGCTCCTGAGGCGAAAAGCGAGAGTTATGATTTTGATTTTGATGAAGATTTTGATGAAACAGATGCAGAATAATCTGCTTAGAACGAAAATGGAGAACTTTAGATGAAAAAAGTATTTTTTAGTTTGCTCACCGTGGTTATGTTTTTTAGCAGTGCCGCTCGTGCCGAAGTTGATGCCAAAGCTGCCGAGAAATTTGTAGAGGATGTAACCAGCGAGGGGATTGAACAGATTGTCAATGCAAATGTTTCTCAAGCGGAAAAAGACGCTCGTTTTGCGGCTTTGTTTAACAAAGCTTTTGATTTGGATTTTATCGGTCAGTTTGTTTTGGGGCGCAATTGGCGTACGGCGACACCGGAGCAGCGCAAAGAATTTATTTCGGTTTATCGTCAGTTGAATGTATCCACATGGTCCAAGCGTTTTGATGAGTTTAAAGGCAAAAAATTTGTTTTCAAAGGAACGTCTCCGTCAACATCCAAGGGGCAAATTTTTGTGAATTCGGTTGTGCCTATGGAACAGGGCGAACCGGCCAAGGTCTTGTGGCGTGTTCGAGAAAAAGCCGGTAGTTATAAAATTGTTGATATTGTTATTGAAAATGTCAGCTTGGCAATTACGGCTCGTAATGAATATACAAGTTTTATTAAGAATAATCCCGGTGGGATTGATGCCTTGATTGCTAATTTGAAAAGCAAAATTTAAGAAAATCCCCTCGGTTGTGAGGGGATTTTTTTAATAAAAAATATTTCTGATGAAGTCGATGTTAAACAAGAAATATCTTTCCGGCGGAAAGTAAAGGCTGATAATATAACAGTTTAACAGCCCCAGTCCTATCCAGAGATATAAGTCATATTCCCAGTCCACTTGCCACCATTGTATAACAAAGGCATATACAACAAGTCCCCATACATATATTTTAGCATATAATGGCAGAGTTTCTACATTAGCCAATAAGAAAACTGCCGACAGCCATATATTGTAAATCCAAAACATTCCCCATGCAAAATAAGCAAGACGCCTTATGATGAGGAACGGGGTTGTTTTTGTATCTTCTTGCATCGGATATTCCTTGTTTTTTATCTTATTTTAATTGTGTTTCGTTTATCTTACAATCTTTTTTTCTCCTCGTCCCAAAAATAGGTTACCGGTTTGCTGCCCAGATGAGAAACCGTGTTGTTAGCGATTTCTTTGATGCCGCCATCGTTCATCATTCCGAGAGAAGATTTATTGGTAAACTTTTGAGATGTATATCCTAAAGCACCTCCGACACTACCTATTCCCATTCCTGCCAGATGGGCGTTGATATCGCCCTCGGCGGAACCAATGCCAGAGATTGCGCCGCCGGTTATGGCATTACGCAAGCTTTGTGCCTGTTGGATATGGCGTGGGGCCAGGCGGTTAATCGGCAGTTTGTTCAGCGGGCTGACAATTGAGCCGATGCTGTTGCTGATAGAGCCGGTTATGGGCGCACGCTCGTTGGCCTCTTTGAGGTATTGGCGCGCTTCATTCCTGTGTTGGATATAACCGCGTTTAGCCGCTGTCCACGGATCTTCTCTTCCGGTTGCCAAGGCGCCGATACCATATCCCAGTCCTCCGGTTACACCGTAGATTTCATCGCCCCAGCCCTGAGCCAGCCCTTGGGCGGCAGCAGCTGACGCATAGGCCAGTTGTTGTCCGAGGCTGACATCATTGTTTGCCGCTGTTTGTTGTTTTTGATTTTGAGGTTGTATCTTTGGTGTTTGTAATGCCGGATTTGGTTCTTCCGGAGAAGCAACATCAATTGTCGGAATTTGTTCAAGAGGTGTATCGTCTGAAACGCCTCTTCGGTCAAGGTAATGATATTCTTTTTCTCCCGGTTTGGGATTTTCTTTTTTTATCGGTTCTTCTCCAGCCAGAAGTCTTCTGATAAATTCTTCGGTTGAAACCATATTTTTCTCCTATGTATAAAATTAACCAATGTATCTTGTATAGATACATTGGTTATATAGGAAATAAAAAGAGCAATCGCAAGTTGTCTTGTTATTTGTTTGCTACTTTTGCTTTGTTTCCGGTAATGACTTTTAACTCTGGTATTGTTTGTTCATTTTTTCTGATACAACGACCGTCAATATAAGCCCCCGGTTCAATAGCGATAGACGTGTGTGTGGCGTCTCCGGTCATTTTTGCGGTTTTGGCGATGAACAGAGTGTCTACTAACGCAGAACCGTTTAATGTTCCAAAAAGTTGCATACTTTTGGTGTTAACCGCTCCGTTAACTGTTCCGCGAATGCCGATGATTAATTCTTCACAATTAACATCGCCGTCAACGGTTCCGTCAATATGGACGATTGAGTCGCTTGTGATGTCGCCGCGGATTTTGGTGCTGCGGCTGATGATGCTGGGCACCGGACCGTTAGCATTACGGTTTAGGCGTCTGGCCAATTTTAAGTAAATCAAGCGTTTAAGTTTTTTCATGTCAACCTCTAGAATCTAAAGTTTTGCTTGCATAAAGGGCAGCGGATCAACAGGGGTTCCCCGATACAAGACTTCATAGTGGAGGTGGGGACCGGTTGATCGTCCGGTATTGCCAACTTCGCCTATTGTATCATTTATTTTTAAATAATCACCCTTTTTTACATATATCTTGTGCATATGCGCATATTTGGTGGTGAAGCCATTGCCGTGGTCAACGACAACGTAATTGCCGTAACCTTTGTTTCCATGGACGGCTTGCACAACCTTGCCTTTGGCTTTTACCTGAATTTTATTGCCGGTACGGCTGGCTAAGTCAATCCCTTTATGGCCGGCTTTCTTTTTGTTAAACGGGTCATTGCGGAAACCAAATTTTGATGTGACCCAATAACTCCAAACAGGTTTGCCGATAGGGACGTATTTGGCAGCTTCGCGGTAATATTCCAAATCATCGGCGGCTTTGAAAATGTTGCTGATTTTATCTTGAATTTTTTTGTCGGGCAGGTCTGATACCGAAGCCGGAATAAAAGGACCGCCGCGCGCGTCTTTCTTTTGACTGTTGGCGAGAGGATTATAATACAGTCCCCTGTCTTTTAGAGATTTGTTGACTTGTTGGAAAGCGCTTTTGATTTTTTTGATTTCCTGTGCGGCAATACTTTCAACTCGGGCAAACACTTCCATTTCGGCCGCTTTTATCGCTTTGACGGCATCTTCAAGGTCGCTGAGCTGTTGTTTGAGTTCATCGCGTTCGGCTGTGGCAATGTCTCGTTGCAGCAGGGCTTCGTTGATTTCCATTTTCTCGTTAAGTTTTTTATCGTCAGCCCAAGCTTTTTCAGAGGTGATTTGCTTGATTTTGTTTTCAGCCGTCATCATCTGGTGTTTGTATTTGTTGATTTCTTTATTGCTTTGAAAAAGAATACATGCCTTTCCTCCTGGCAATGCACAGAACACCTCCTTTATCTACAGCACCCTCTTAAACTC
>CATGXW010000102.1 GCA_949542085.1 uncultured Alphaproteobacteria bacterium | reverse complement strand
TCACGTCATTATCCTCACCACAATCGGTTTTATTCTTGGTTTTAGTGGTGGAATCCTGCCGCAACATTCCGGTGCTCGCTTTCTCACGTACGTTTGATGTACGCTCCGGAGCGGTGCTCCGTGATGTCACCTCATTATCCTCACCACAATCGGTTTTATTCTTGGTTTTAGTGGCGGGATCCTGCCGCAACATTCCTGTGCCTGTGTTTTTATATTTTTTCTCGGTTGTCATCTGTTTACAGAATAAACTTCGACAGGTCGCTGGATTTTGTGTATTTGTTCAATTTTTCTTCGACCATTTCTGGAGAGATAACAACGCCTTCACCGCCGCGGTCCGAGGCTGAGAAGCTGATGTCTTCCAGCAATATTTCTAAGACTGTGTGCAGGCGTCTGGCACCGATGTTTTCAATGTTTTCGTTAATAGAAACGGCTATATCGGCTATTTTTTCGATGGCCGCCGGTTCAAATTTCAAATCGAATTTTTCTGTCCCCAATAGTGCGGTATATTGTTCAATCAGGTTGGCCTGCGGTTCTGTTAAAATCTTTACAAAGTCTTCTTTGGTTAAGGCTTTAAGTTCTACTCTTATCGGCAGGCGGCCTTGCAATTCCGGTAAAAGGTCTGACGGTTTTGCCAAGTGGAACGCTCCGGAGCAAATGAATAGGATATGGTCTGTTTTGACGGAGCCGTATTTGGTATTGACGGTTGTTCCTTCAATCAGAGGCAGTAAATCGCGCTGGACGCCCTCGCGGGAGATATCGCCGCGGCTGCTGTCTGATTTACCGGTGATTTTATCAATTTCATCGATAAAGACAATGCCGTCGTTTTCAACAGATTTTATAGCCTCTGAGGTGATAGAATCGTTGTCCAACAGTTTGTCTGATTCCTCAATGATAACCTGTTTGTAGGCATCTTCCACTTTCATTTTGCGTGTTTTGTATTTAACACCGCTGCTGCCCAGCAAATCTCCGAGACTGATCATTCCCATAGAAGCTCCCGGCATGCCCGGAATGTCGACTGTCGGCATAGAGGCGTTACTGTTATCAATCAAGGATATTTCGATTTCTCTGTCGTTTAAGCGACCTTCACGGAATAAGCGACGGAATTTTTCTTGTGTTTCTTCACTGGCCGAGGCACCGACCAAAGCTTCTATGACACGTTTTTCCGCATTTTCTTCTGCTTTGATTTTGACGTTTTGGCGTAAGGTTTTTCTTGTTTCGTTGATGGCGATTTCAACCAAATCTCGAACAATGCTTTCAACATCACGTCCGACATAGCCGATTTCTGTGAATTTTGTCGCTTCTACTTTAACAAACGGTGCTTTGGCTAGTTTTGCCAAACGGCGGGAAATTTCTGTTTTACCCACGCCGGTCGGGCCGACCATCAAAATATTTTTGGGGACGATTTCTTCCCGAAGCTGTTCAGGGAGTTGCATTCTGCGCCAACGATTGCGCAAAGCCACCGCCACGGCTTTTTTGGCATCGGTTTGTCCGATGATGAATTTGTCGAGTTCTGATACAATTTCACGAGGGCTGAAGGTTGTCATCATTATATTCTTTCAATAATAACGTTATGATTGGTATAGACGTCAATGTCACCGGCGATTGTCATTGCTTTTTGAGCAATGGTTTCCAATTCAAGGCCGGGGATGTCGTATAAGGCTTTTGCCGCGGCCATGGCATAGTTTCCGCCGCTGCCGATGCCGATAATTCCGTCATCCGGTTCCATTACTTCTCCGGTGCCGGAGATGACCAAGGATGTTTCTTTGTCGGCAACAATCATAAAAGCCTGCAATTGGCGGAGGTATTTGTCCATGCGCCAGTCTTTGGCGAGTTCAACCGCCGCGCTTTTGAGCTGGTTGGCGTGCTTTTCCAGCTTGGCTTCCAGACGTTCTATCAGGGTAATGCCATCGGCGGCGGCTCCTGCAAAACCGGCAATAATGTTGCCATTGCCAATGCGGCGCACTTTAACTGATTTGGATTTAAAGATGATTGTTTCGCCGAGAGTTGCTTGTCCGTCTCCGGCCATAACAACGTTGTCACCTTTGCGGACGCATAAAATTGTTGTCATCTCATTTTCCTCTGTTGTTGATATTTTTTAATTTAGGTAAATTTTTGGATGATTGCAAGTTTTGTCTGCAATAAAAAAGCTTCCCGAAGGAAGCTTTTTCTTTTTTTATTTGCGTTCTTTACCTTTCATTGGTTTAGGCGCTTTATCCTTTGAAGCATCAATGGCATCTGCCAACGGTGTTTCATAGGTTTTGACTGCCGCCGGTTTCTTTTCACGGAATTCGCGGCCGCAGATTTCCAAGCCTAAGGACTTCAAGGCTGTTTCAATCGGAATGAATAAATCCGGTCCGTCTTCAAGCTTTTTGCTGTCGTGAGCGATACCGACAATATTGCCGTTCTTGTCTATCAACGCACCGCCGACGGTGACGCTTTGAACAAAGGTGTCGACAATGATTTCGGCGCCGCGTTCTTCAGACCAACGATATCCCAAGACACGACCGTTATTGTCGAGGTAGCCTTCGCCTTCTTTTTCAAAGTCAAGCAGTCCTAATGTCATCAGGATGTCTTTGTTGACTTCCGGCAACTCCAATGACAACGGAAGCGGTGAGTATTGTGTCGGTTTTTCCAACAGCAACACAGCAACGTTTTTGTTGGGGTTGACACGGAATGCTCCGGCTTTGAATTGTTTGCCGTTGATGGTCTTGATGTTGAAATTGTTATTGTCTTTCACAATCAAGTCCGCAGATGTCAGAACCAAGTTGTCGGCAATTATCAGGCCGGCACCTTTTTTGCCGCGAGAGTTTTCAACGGCAACAACGGAGGCTCGAACTGTGTAGAGGTTCTGCGCGTTGAGTGTTTCGTAAGGCGCATGGTTCTTTATGCAGAAACGGTTGCTGGCGTCAGCGAATGATTCTTCGACCATGTTGCGGTTGGCAACGGCTTCCGGTTCGCTGGTGTTCAACGGGATGTCAATCCAGTAGTCGTCGGCAATGGTTACATTTTCTTCCATGTTTTTAACAACAGTGCAGGCTTCGTCATTGATTTCGATAGCGCGACAACGCTGGTCAATTGATAATCCCGCGGTTCTGTTGTTGCGAATACGGCGGTAACGGACGGCTGTAACACATTCTCCACCAGTTTGTTCAATGATGGTTTCTGTGGTTCCGTATCCGTTTACGGCTCCGTTCTGTTCAATGCTTTCGCCGGTTATGACGACTGTCTTGCCGGTGCCTTCAACACCACCATTTTGTTCAATAACGTCTCTGGAAACGGTGATGCATTCATCGCCTTGGCGGATAACAAATGTTTCAGCGCTTCCTGTTCCGTCAACGCCGCCGCTTTGTTCAATGCCGCCGTTGCCGGTGATGATGACGCGTCCGTTTTGATCAACACTACCGCTACCATTAATGATAACGTGACCGGCTTCGTCAATGCACTCGTCGTTCATCACTCTGATTGTTTTGACAAAAGTATCCTGTCCAATCGGCTGAATGATTTTTCCGTCTTGCGTGACTGTTTTGATACCGGTTCCGGTGCTGCCGCCGACAACGTCAATGCATGAACCGTCGCCGCCGATGCCGGAGTTTTCGATAATGGTTGTTTCGGTGATGAACAGGGGTTCCATACCTTCATCGCAGAAGCCGTCTCCGATAATGCCGGAGCTTTCTTCAATCATGGCTCTTTCGATAAAGTTGCCTCTGTCGTCGACATAGCCGACAATCGGGCCGTTAACCTGTTCAACAATTTTGCCGTCAACTCTTGAGCCGTGAGCGACATTTTTGTTGACGCAGGATACGCCGACAATATCTTTGTCTTCCACAAAGTTTCCTTTCGGAGTGATTTGGCCAAAGACGTTTCCTTTTTTGTCTTCAACAAAACGTCCCTGTTCGTCGTAACGGCCGCGAACGTAGCGGTTTTGCGTGTTGCTGCCGCCGTTTTCACTGATTAGGGATGAACCGCCGTTCTCATTGACAAAAGAGGAGCTTCCGTTCTTGCTGACTACGGTCATTCCGTTATTGTCGTTGACCAAAGTCATGCTGTCGATTTGCGGTGCTTTGGAAATGCCTGTTGCACATTCCTGCAACAGTTCAATGCCTTTTAATTCTTTGTCGTATTGAGTGCGGAAAGAAGCGGAGGAGCGTTCTCTTTCTTTGATGTACGCAAGTTGTTTTTGCAAATCATCGGGATGGACACGTTGTGCAACCGTGGAATTGAAGCATTCAATTTCCGGAAGTTTGTTAAGCGCGTCTTCGAAAGCACGTTCAACCAACAGTGTTTCACCATTGGGTTCTCCTTCGGAGATTTGTCCGTAACCTGTCGTGGTGCCTTTGCAGTAAACATCTTCGCCAGTCAAATCCATGATTCTCCAAGTAACGGTCATTTCAGATGTTCCGCTGCGCAGTTTTTTCTGTTTGACATTATCCCAGTCAAATTCGTCACAGATATTCATGAAGTAGTCTTCGATTTCTGCGGTGACGATGTATTCCGGATGTTCAATTCTATCGGATTCCAGATAATAAGGGTTGGTTTTATCAACCACAACCGGATAGTAGTCGTTCATTTGTTCATAGAAGATATCAAAGAAATGCATATCTTTTTGCATTGTGCGCCCTTTGTTGAGG
>CATGXW010000101.1 GCA_949542085.1 uncultured Alphaproteobacteria bacterium | reverse complement strand
AGCAAGAGTCATATTAAAGGAAAAGGATTAATTTGCAATTAAAAAAGCCTTACAATCCGAAGATTGTAAGGCAAAGAGAGTTTGACTCAGGCAACGATGAGAATCATCTGATCGCGGTCAAGGCGCAACAACTGATTGAACAAGCTGTCGATGACGCTACTCATCAAAGAGAAAAGCTCATCAGAGAGCTTGACACGGTTCTCGCTCTCGGGAAAGTTTTTAGCCAGTTTTTCGATGGCTGAAAAACATTCCGGAAAGTCCTTTTTGTCTTCAGGGTTTGCTTCAAGATAGTCAAGAAGTTCGCGCTGAAGATCTTTCGGTTCACTGGTTACAAACAAAGGGATAATCTCCGCTTCTTCACCATTGAGGCGAGTCTTGAATGTAACCTCCGCATGCATGGGATCCGGCAAAGACAAGTCAAAACGCGGATCTGCAACAATTAACAGAGCTTTAGACATAATTACTGATTATTAAAATTATAGAACATTAACAACAGCACTATCACGTTGTGTTATTTTTGTCAAGATATCCTCGATAACAAAAAACCATTACTGAATGAGTTCAGTAATGGTTTTTGTCGAAAAGAATATGGATTAGTAACCTTCATTCCATTTATTAAAAGCGTTCATAAAGAGAGCGTTTTTAGATGTTCCTTGTAACATCGCCACTTCATTTAATGCGGTTTTCATATTTTGAAAATCTTCAGGCATATATTTATTAAAAGCATTTTCAAGTTTCGGACATTCTTTTCCCATAATGTCAACAATTTCTCTATCTGCTAGGTAATTTTTCATAGGATATGAGGCGTGTTGGGATGATGAGCCGTTGTTAAAGGAGCCGATGCTTACGTCCAATTGTCCGTTTTTATGAACATCTCCTTTGCCTGTCGCAAAATGAACATAATCATCTCCTCGAACCAAAATAATATCTAGACCATCATTGCTTCCGTTGTGTTCTGCAAAAATGACGTTTGTACCATCTTTATGGCGATAAGAAAAAGTGCTGGCGGAAGTCTTTTTACGATTTTTATCAATTTGTTTTAAAAGTTGATTTTCTTTATCGTTAAACGAGTCAAAAGCAACAGCATTATCTAAAAAAGGATGTTCTGTATTCATAAATACCTCCGAATTGATGTTAAATTATCATAAATTTATCATAAAACAGTGGATGTGTCAACGCAAATTTGTCTATTTTACGGAAAATCCAAGTGTCAAGGAAACTAATTCAATTCACATAAAATAAAAACTGCATCTTTTTAGAAGATGCAGTTCGAAAAAATTGGTGGAGCTAAGGAGGATCGAACTCCTGACCTCTTGAATGCCATTCAAGCGCTCTCCCAGCTGAGCTATAACCCCAACGACAAGCTGACTATAAAAAAATAAAAAAAGCTTGTCAATAGTTTATTCGCATGCGGCCTTATTAAAATCATGCCGTAACGCTAAAATTTGTTCTTTTGTTAAAGTAAAGTTGCTTTCAATCCATGCTGTCTCCAGCTCTTTAAGGATTGAGCTGATATTTCTCTGGTCATCAATCCCCTGTTCCATAATATCTCGCCCTTTAACAGGAAATTCTGCAAAATCAAACGTCTCGATTTTGTTTATTATATCTGTAAATTCAGGGATTTTCTTTTGTTTTTCCGAGAGCAACAGTAAAAATTTTTCTCTGCAAAAGTCTTTGCCGCGCCGATAAATAAGTTGAGCCAGTTTTTTGTCATCCGTAAAGTCATCCAAACAAATGTCATGAGTTGCCAAATCAACAAAGAGCTGTTTTTCCTTTTTGCTCAAACGCAGGCGCAAAGCCAGATTTTCCGCCAAAGCCACATCCGGTTGATAGATAATGAACAAGCGCCGCAACGCGCGATGAGGAATATTTTCTTCCTCCACCAGATTCGACAGGAATGCCAGTTTGTCCATATGATGAGGAGCCGGCATAATATAATCCATAACATTGTTATCAATCATAATCTGCAGGGTTTTAACAACATTGGGAGTAAGAAGGATTTTGAAAATCTCGTCCCGAATTCTTTCCATTGACAACTCCGCCAAACCATCTCTGTTTTCCACACAGGCTTGCAAGGCTTTTTTATCAATTTCCCCTTTTCCGAAAAGAGAATAAAAACGGAAGAAACGCAAAATGCGTAAATAATCTTCTTTGATGCGCTGGCTGGCTTTTCCGATAAAGCGAACAACACCGGCCTCCAAATCGCCGATACCGTTGTAATAATCAAAGACATTACCCTTTTCATCGGCGTAAACGGCATTTATCGTCAAGTCACGACGGGAAGCGTCTTCTTCCCAGTTGTCAGTAAATTCGACTTCGGCGTGCCGTCCGTCGGTTTTCACATCACGACGCAGGGAAGTAACTTCGACAACCGTGTCATCCAAAACAACGCCGACGGTTCCGAATTTGATTCCGATAGGCACTGTTTTTATGCCGTTTTCTTCACAGGCTTCAACCAATTCGTCAGGGGATAAATCTGTTGCCAAATCCAAATCTCCGGCCTCAATACCCTTGAGAGCGTCACGAACCGCGCCTCCGACAAAACGTAAAACACCGCCGTTTTGTTCAACAATTTTAAAGAGCTTTAAAACCTTTTTGTTTTTGATGAGTTTTGAAACATCCAGATAATTATCTTTAATCATTGCTTATCCTAAATTTTTTCTTGAAGTTAACAGTTTTTATATATTTTGCAATTATTATTATCTTAATTCTAATGAAATGTGAGTAGATAGGTATGAAAAAACTTTGTATTTTAGCCGGACTGGCTTGTTTATTGAGCGGAATTTCATCTGCCAAGGCAGAGGCGCCGCAAATGATTGGCGAATATGGCGATTGGGTTGCTTATTACTATCGGGATAAAGCCGGTCCGGTTTGCTACATGGCTTCCGCACCGAAAAAAGACGAGGGAAAATACAGCCGTCGTGGCGACATTTATGCCGTGGTGACACATCGTCCGGCAGAAAAAAGCTTTGACGTTATCAACATTAACGCCGGCTATACCTATAAAACCGACGCTAAAGTAACGATTAAAATCGGCGCTCAAACCTTTGACCGCTTGTTTACCAGCGGAGATAAAGCTTGGTCTGTCAGTGAAAAGGTTGACAAAGATATTGTTGAAGCCATGAAAAGAGGCAGCCGTATGGTTGTTCACGGAACATCAAGCAAAGGCACGCAGACAAAAGATACATATTCTTTGAATGGGTTCAGCAGCGCTTATAAAGCCATCACCAACAAATGCAAAAGCAGTAAATAGTTATGGAAAAAACAGAACTTATCGGCCTGTCCAAAGATGAGCTTGCCGCACAAATAGAAGCAATCGGCGAAAAGCCTTTTCGAGCCAAGCAATTATGGCAGTGGATATATTATCGCGGCGAAACCGATTTCGAAAAAATGAGCAATCTTTCCAAAGATTTGCGGGCGAAACTGGCGGAACACTTTACCATCACCAGACCAAAAATCGTCACGGAACAGATTTCCAGTGACAAAACGCACAAATGGCTGTTGGAGTTTGCTGACGGACAACGAATTGAAACCGTTTATATTCCCGAAGAAGACCGTGGCGCTGTTTGCATCTCCACACAGGTCGGGTGCGCGGTCGGTTGCCGTTTTTGCCATACCGGAAGCCAAAAGATTACTCGAAACCTGACAGCCGGTGAAATTGTATCACAGTTTATGGTTGCCCGTGACGCTTATGGTGAATGGCCAAGTCCCACTTCCGAAACACGATATTTATCCAACATCGTGGTCATGGGGATGGGAGAACCGTTGCATAATCCGGATAATGTCATTAAAGCGCTTAAAATTCTTTCTGACGGAGAGGGGATTGCCATTTCCAAACGTCGCATCACCCTGTCAACATCGGGCATTGCGCCAAAAATCCCGTTGGTGGCGACAGAACTGGGTGTTAAACTGGCTATCAGCCTGCATGCGCCGAATGATGAAAAACGGTCACAGATTATGCCGATAAACGATCGTTTTTGCATTGATGAAGTTTTGAAAGCCTGTCAGAAATATCAAGATGTGATGGGATTCAGCCGCATGATTACTTTTGAGTATTTAATGCTCAAAGATTTTAATGATTCTCCGGAAGATGCCAAAGAACTGATTGCATTGATGAAGAAATATAAGCTTGGCGCCAAGTTTAATCTGATTCCGTTCAATCCGTGGCCGGGGTGCAATTATCAGCCCAGCTCCAACAACAAGGTTCACGCTTTTTCTCGCATGTTGGAGGCCGCCGGTTATGAAGCGCCGATACGTGTCGCCAGAGGGCAAGATATCCTTGCTGCCTGTGGTCAGTTGAAATCGAAAAATCAATAAAAGAAAACCCCGCAATCGCGGGGCTTTTTTTTACAAGATATAACTCTCTTCCTCAGCTTGTTTTATCTTTTCCCGTTGCTCGGCTCGAAAAGCCTCAGCCACAAGGATTTCTTCACTGCGGTCAAGGTCGGTCAGTCCCTCTTTAAGAGTAAGATTGATGTCTATCTTCAACCCTAAAAAGCGACAGATATAAACGATGTGTTCAAACTTAATGTTGCCATACCCGCCCTCAATGGCGTCAAGCAGGGTTACCGGTAGCTGCAAAGCGTCTGACATATCCAACAGGTTCAGCCCTTGCTCGGTGCGATATTGGGCAATCGAACGTCCGATTTTTTGACGGACATCCCGACAATTTTGCCGAGCCTCACCTCG
>CATGXW010000100.1 GCA_949542085.1 uncultured Alphaproteobacteria bacterium | reverse complement strand
CCCGCTCTGATAAACTTTTCATTGGTACCGGCTGTTTCCATAGAATAATCAGGATGTTTTTCCCTGATATCGTCAAGAAAATCTTCTTCTATTTGTGTTCCGGGATATTTTTTATGATAATATTTGATGTCATCAATATAGTCCCGCGCAACCTTACCATAGTCAGGCAAAACCTCTTCATCGGGAAGCTGAACGGGATTTAGAATAACATTCCCTCCGGTTTCCTCGGCGGAAACAAAAGAAGACATCAACAAAAAATATATAAGAAGCGCTATTTTCATCATAAAAAAATCAATTATTTGACTATCAAAAAAATATATTTTTACATTACTTTAAATTATGTTAGAATACAAGTATTGAGTAATTTTAAATCAGGTATATATGAATAATATGACTGATACGAACACTAATTATCTGACCGGCAAATGTCTGGTGTCTATGCCGGGGCTAAATGATGACAGCTTTAAGAACGCTTTGATTTTTGTTTGTTCCCACAACAAAGACGGAGCAATGGGTTTTGTCATCAATAAAAGAATAAAAGAATTTTCCTTTAGCGATTTGGCAAACCAATTGCCGATTGCAACATCAAAACCGATTGCGCCGATAGATCTTTATCAGGGCGGACCAATGGATAAAGTCCGTGGTTTTGTTCTACATACAACAGACTACATGAAAGGTGACAGCATTGCCATCGGCGATGATATCGCTGTTTCGTCTTCCGTTGACATTTTAACAGATATTGCATTTGGCAACGGCCCCAAGAATAATCTTATCGCCTTAGGATACGCCAGTTGGTCGCCTAATCAGCTTGAACATGAAATCATTGCAAATTCATGGCTGGTTGTTCCCGCCACTCCGGAACTTGTTTTCAGAACCAAGGACGAAGACAAATGGCAAGCGGCTCTCTCGTCTATCGGTGTTGACGCGGCTCGCCTTTGCGGACTGCCCGGACGCGCATAATATTAATACCGTTTTCTTTGATTTTGAGGTGGCTCGTTTTGTTGCGAGCCGCCGAAGCGCGCGTCATATAATCGAACTTTTCCGCTTTTCACCCTTTCTAAAACTTTAATTCAGGTGTGAGAATTTTTCGTTCACTGCTGGCGGAAAATAGGACTGTACAATTTAAATTCTCATTGTTACTCTATATTCAACAAAGGACTTCCGGACTTATACACAATATTACCAGCTCGTTAAAAAGGAGGAAGCTATGCAAAGATCAAGAACATCTGTTAAATACAGCCCGGTTGAACAAAATATCATTCTTATCAACAAAATCTATCAAAGTTTTGAAGCATTGGAAGAAACACTCGGCATGTTGAAACTTGAAGAGCCGTTGTTTATGACCTATGCCGCAAAGAAATCTTTCGCAGGTTTGGTTTTCAAAGACATTCGTAAAGATACCGAAAAGAAAGAACCGTTGAAGCACTAATTGCCTACGCACGTCAAAGGATGTTGAATTTACATAAAAGCCCCAGAAAGGGGCTCTTTTAGTAAGATGAAATCAGAAATTCGTCACGAAGAAACAACTGTCAGAGTTTTTTCCACGTTGTGCCGGTCGGAGAATCCTCCAAAACAATTCCCTGCTCTTTCAACTCATTGCGAATCTTGTCCGCCAAAGCATAATCCTTATTCTTCTTGGCGGCTTGGCGTTCGGCTATTTTGGTCTCTATCGCCACTTCGTCCAAATCTCCGGCTGCTCCCTTGAACCATTGTTCCGGATTTTGCCACAACAACCCCAGCAAAGCAGAATCGGCAAGCAATCGAGCCTTGCATGCGGCCTGTTCTTCCTCGGTCTGTGCCTTATTAAGCAAATTAGCTTCTTCATGCAAATAACTCAAGGCCAGCGGCGTGTTCAAGTCATCGGCCAAAGCTTCGACAATGCGATCAGACGGTTCAATCGCCTCACATTTAATATCGATAACTTTTAGCAACGCATTGTAAAACTTGTCTAACGTGGCTTTCGCTTGTTGCAAGCCCTCCGTCGTAAAGTTAAACGGCTGGTGATAGTGGGTTGTCAGGAACAGCAAGCGCAACGCTTCCGCCGGAAACTTTTCCAGAATCTCGTCCAGCGTGAAAAAGTTGCCTAAAGATTTCGACATCTTCACGCCATCGACCATCAGCATGCCGCTATGCACCCAATAGTTGGCAAATTTAGAGCCCTCAAAGGCACAGCAGGATTGAGCGCATTCGTTTTCATGGTGCGGGAAGATCAAATCAGATCCGCCGCCGTGAATGTCAAAATCGTTACCCAGCAGTTTGGAACTCATTGCCGAGCATTCCAAATGCCAACCGGGACGTCCGTATCCCCACGGGCTGTCCCATCCCGGTTGATCGGCATCAGACGGCTTCCACAGCACAAAGTCCGCCGGATTTTTCTTATAATCGGCAACTTCGATACGGGCGCCGGCCAACATTTCTTTCATGGAACGACCGGATAAATATCCGTATTTGGGCATCGAATCGACAGAAACAAAACATGTCCTTCCGCCTCATAAGCATGACCATTTGCCAGCAGGCGCTTCACGATTTCAATCATTTCCTGAATGTAATCCGTTGCCCGCGGACGATAATTCGGCTCCAGCACATTGAGCTTTTTCATGTCCTCAATATACCAGTTATAGGTTTGTTCCGTAATATCGCGAATCGGACGACCTGTTTCCTTGTGCTTATTGAGAATTTTATCGTCAACATCCGTAATATTGGACACATAGGTCACATGCTCCGCCCCATAAACCTGACGCAGCACGTCAAACGCCACCGGCGTTTTGCCGTTGCCCAAGTGCGCACGGTCATAAACCGTCGGGCCGCAGACATACATCCGCACATTGCCGGAATCAATCGGTTCAAATTTTTCTTTACGGCGAGTCAGCGTATTGGTGAGGTAAATGTCAACCATAATATTCTCCTAAATCTATCAGGCTTCAACACCCTTAAGGCGTTTATAAGCGCGGTCGCGCCCAATCAGCGGCAACAATGTTTTCAATTCGGGACCGTTTTCCTGCGCGGTTAAAGCTTTACGCAACGGATGAAACAACTCTTTCCCCTTTTTGCCGCTTTGCTCTTTGACCTCTGCCAACCATGCATTAAACGTTTCAGCATTCCACGGTTCTGGCGGCAACAATTCTGCGGCCATATCGGTCAAAGCTTTATCTTCAATAATCGGCTTAACCGCTTGGTGACAGATTTGTTCCCATTCATTAACATCTTCAACGATATTCAAGTTGCCGCGAACGGCATTCCAAAACGCCTCATCAGATTTAATCCGCCCTTTGACAGCTTCATACGGCATGTTGCGGACAAAGCGGGTATTAAATGTTTTAAGCTCTTCCTCATCAAACTTTGGCTGCGAACGTCCAAGCTTGCTTAAATCCAAAGAGTTGGCCAATGTTTCCAAGTCATAAAACGGTTCAATGGCTTCCGAGGTTCCGAGTTTGGCCAAAAATGAACAAATCGCCATAGCCTCAACACCTTCGGCCCGCAGTTCACGCACACCCAAAGATCCCAAACGTTTGGAAAGTTTGCCTTCTTTTCCGGTCAGCAAAGGTAAATGCGCAAATGTGGGAATTTTACCGCCGACAGCCTCAAACATTTGGATTTGGGCGGCAGTGTTGGTCACATGATCTTCACCGCGGATAATATGGGTTATGCCGAAATCAGCGTCATCAATCACTGACGGGAGATGATATAAATAAGAACCGTCTTCACGAATAATCACCGGATCCGCCAGATTAGCGGCATCATAATGACAATGGCCACGCACCAAATCATCCCAATCAATACTACCGGAAACAAGTTTGAAGCGATAGTGAGGTTTACGTCCCTCAGCCTCGTAAGCGGCAATCTGTTCCGCAGTCAGCTTCAATGCGCCACGGTCATAAATCGGCGGCAATCCTTTGGTCATCAGTTTTTTACGCATAACCTCAAGTTCTTCGGCAGTTTCATAGCAGGCATAAACCCGTCCCTCGGCTTTTAAGCGAGCGACCACCTCATCATAACGAACCATTCTTGCCGACTGGCGGGCTTCTTCATCCCAGTCAAATCCCAGCCACACCAAGATATCCCGCAGGGCATCCTCATATTCTTTTTTGGAACGCAACACATCCGTATCATCAATACGAAGCATAAACTTTCCGCCCAACTTTTTGGCGAGAAGCCAGTTAAAAACCGCTGTTCTTGTATTGCCGATATGCATATAACCGGTCGGGCTCGGGGCAAATCTTACTTTAAAATCATTCATTTTCTTATTCCAGATATATAAAACTATCGGGAATATTACTGTTATTGTCCTCTGATTTCAAGCCCTTTTTCCGGAAAACGCCCTTATCTGTTTTTTTATCCCCTGATTTTGGTCTGAACATTCCGTTCCGCTGAAGCAGCCAAATCAGTCAAATCCTCGATAAACCATTCCATTTCGCCGTCAACGGCTTCTATCATCTCGGCAAATCTCGTCCGATAGGCCAAAATCAGACTGCTTTCCTCCAACTTGATATCCACCAGCTTGATTTTGCCTCCAACCTGATGAAGGCGGAATCTGACGTTGGCAGACTGCGCCGGTTTGTCCGGCGACAGCGAGAAGTTTACCACCGCCGTTATTTCGGTGAAATCTTTATCATTGGTGACAGCGCTCACGTTATAAGACAAATTGCTGGCGAACTCCAAGGGCAACGTTTTATACATCGCCAGCGCATAGC
>CATGXW010000099.1 GCA_949542085.1 uncultured Alphaproteobacteria bacterium | reverse complement strand
GCCGTTAATATCCTTGGCGCAAAACTTCATGGCGTTGGAATGTTCGGGTAAAAACTCGTCCATTTTGAAAATGACATCTTGATCGATATCAAACGCAATGGGATTCTCTTGACCGAGGTGCAAGATTTTATCTCGTTCTACGGCGCTGATGTAGGGGATTTCAGGATTGATGGCATCAGCATCCAAACACATAAGACCATATATAATTGCTTTAACGGTTCCGTGACCGGCTCCTGTTAAGGCCAAAGACCCGAAAAGAGTGGTTTCGATTTTTTCCACATCCTGAAAACGTCCTGTTTTCCGAATGTTGTCTACAAAGCGTTTAGCGGCGCGCATTGGTCCGACGGTATGAGAACTGGATGGTCCGATACCGACCGAAAAAATTTCAAATAAACTATAATACATCAGCTTCCTAAAAATGCATCTTGATACGTTTGTACGGTTTTATGCCCAATTGTGTCTGAATGTCGGCAATTCGGCGGGAGTGCTCTCCCCAAACAGCGTATTGATCAACGAAAGACTTGGCCTTTTCCGGAGATTTGGATAGCTGAATGGCGATTGTTTCTTCAAGCAGCTGTGACATTACACCAGCAAAACGTTCAAAATCAATAGCAAGTTTTCCGTTATCATCAAAAGAAATGGCGTCATGTTGCAAAGCATAGTTAAATTGCATCAAATCACCTACTCGATGCGGCAAGGAAAGATTAGGTTCTGCCTTAAGGAAAAATCCGGATACCACGTGGGTTAAGTAAACTTTTTTTAGCGTTTCTTTATCAATAATGCCCATGTCGGCGCAATGAGGCATCATTGCCAAAGAAATAACATCGGCTTTATGCTCTTCAATAATATGTTTGAAGCTTCCGAGTGCCGATTGAAAACTACTGTCCGGCCCGAGAGAGTGACCGTTTTCATGTCCGATGACAAACAAGTGTTCGGCCTCTGCGTCATAATATTTATGAAGCTGAGGCTGAACCAACAAATCCAAAATCTTTTTCGTCCGTTCTTCATCAGCTGTCTGTCTGACTTGTCGATGATAAACGTTGCGTCGTCCGCCCCCGGTTTTAACGGCAGTCTTATCGTTGTTGGGAAGATTTTGCGCAATGGTTAATCCTCCGCGTGCGGCGGCATAGTCTCCGGTTAGGGCCGCCAAATCGACATCCACCATTGTTTGTTTGATTTCTTCTCCGGATTTGAAACTTTGAGTGTACTGGTCTTTAAGAGGCATAAGTTCGGCAAGCTTGGGCAGATTGTCCTTGAAACGCAAAATCAAATCGGTTCCTTCCTTGTTGACGATGCCGACCCGAACTCCAAGCGCGTCTTTGGCGTTAACTTCGATTTTATGTTGCTGCAGGAGAGTGCTGAGTGACGGATTGTCAAATACGGTTCCTGTCAGTTCATCGGCATAGTTTTCTCTGCCGATGGTAAACTCAAGGGGGCAATCTTGCAAAACGGCCCAATGCTTGTCGGCCAACATGTCCATGTCGTCATTGTTTTGCAAAAGGGCTTGGGCTTGCCAGCCCAAATAATCCTTAAGGGCTTCATCATCGGTATAGTGAGCCGCCAGCTCAATTTGATTGGCGATGTCGGAAAATTCTTTGGCAAAATATTCGGTATAGTCAATGGCTTTCAGGCGATTTCCCTGTCGGCGAACCATCGTGCGGACACTCAATATTTTTCTAACCTCGTCAATTTCCCCCGCGTTCAGCATCTCAATAAGGATATTTTGTAATTCTTCAGCCGTTAAATCTTCAGGATAGAAGTTACGGCCGGCAAAACCTTTTAGACCTTTAAATAATTCAACAGGGGTTTTATCGATGCCGTTTAATCCCTCTATTCCGTTATAAAAATTAAAAAACTCAAGCGCTTTGGCCGCATGAGAAGATGATGGGGCTTTTTCCTCCAAAGCTTCTTTTTGCGCCAGATTCATTTTGTGATCCTGTTCCAAAAAAATGTCATTAAACAGTTTGGCCGCGTTAATTAAATGATGAAAGGCCTTTTTGTTGCCATCACTCAAAGCTTTATATCCGGCAAAGTTTTCATCAATTAGATTTATGTCGATCGTTTCATGTTCAATTTTATGTGTTAAATCATCTTCGGATAACGCAATCTCATAACCGTTAATTTTCACTTTTTTTATCTCCTTTTTTAATTTCCACGACCTGAAAACGATAAGCCTTAATGTTGTTTGACCAATACGAGGGACTGAGCCCCGCTTTTAGCTTAAGGTTTTTCAAAAAATCCTGCTTATTGGGAAGTTCCTGCCAGACTGAGGGCAAAAACAAACCTTGGCGGTTGCCGTCACGAATAACCAAGCCGTCAATGCCGGGGCGCAATTGGTTTAATAAATCTGCCTCATCTTTATATTTAATCTTTTCATAGCCGGTTAACAAGGAAATCACAATATCGATATTGGGAAGTTCTTCTGCCGTGACGGCGGAAAATCGATCATCTTCCATAGCTGCGGCATAAGTGTTTGCCGCCACGTCAAACGAAATCGCCTGATTCGGCATCAAACTGCCGATGCAGCCGCGCAGGTTCCCGTTTTTCTTTAGAGTGACAAACGATGCGCCTTTATCAAAAAGGGTATTGGCAAAATCATTGCGGGAAGGAGTGAATTTTGCCTTTTCCATAACCGCTGAGTGCAGGCTCTTTTCTGCGATAAAGAACAGTTCTTTGCCGTGGTTTTGGGCGAAGTCGGTCAGGTTTTCGCTTTCCTTGTCCAGTGGTGTCAGGGGTTGGGGAGCTTCATTTTTTTTGTTGAAAATCCATGATGCGTATCCGACAACGCTTTCTCTGTCGCCACCCGTGTTGCCGGAGTTGGTTTTATCAAGAAGAGACGGTTGATAGTGGTATTCTTTCGCCAAAAGCAGAGCTGTGTTGATACCCGTTGCTCCGCAAGCCTGATGCGGATCTAAAGGAATGTTTTGATTGACCTGTTCGGCGGTTTGGGTGTCAAGAGTTTGCGCCTTGTCATAATCAAGATAATGAGACAAATCTGAAGAAACAACCAACAAAGTATTGGATGTGTTGACAAAAGGTGAAAGCGCTTTGGCTAGTTGCTCCGGTTCTATATTGCCATAGGCGATGGGGACGATGGTAAATTTTTTCAAAACCTTTTGCAAAAAGGGAAGTTGAACCTCAAGAGAATGCTCTTTGGCATGCGCGCTTTTTTGATAATGAAACAAAGGGTTGCGGGCTAGTTTTTCATTAATTTTTTTATTGATTTTAACCAAGCCAAGCGGTGTTTTAAAAAAGTCGGCGTCGGACAGGGCTGCGCCTTTGACCGGCGCAAAATGGGATGGTCCGAGAATAATCACTCGTTTGATGTTTTTTGCAAAGGGAATGAGTTTTTGATAAGCCTGTGCGGCAACTTGAGCGGAATACTGATATCCGGCGTGGGGAACGATAATGATGTGCGGTTGTTGAGGCGAGGTGTGTTTTTTTATGTTTGAAAGATAGCTGTCAACACTTCCTGAAAGCAGATGCGTTTCCGCCGGATAAAATATTCCGGCGACGGCTGCTTCCCGAATGCTTTGAGGATGTTCTTTTTGAGAGGAATATTCGTTGATTGTTCCGTTGTTTGAGGAGATGTGGTCGTAAAAATACAGATAATTTAAGGCGAGAAAACCTAAGGCAATAATGGTTATAAGAACATAATGCGGCAAACATCCGTAGTCGAAATCAATTTTTCGCTTCATCAATATATCTCCGATCGACAAGTGTGTTATTAGGATTCTTCATAACACAAGGTTTTTAATTTTTTGCTAAAATCAAATATCTGCCGCAGACTTTGCGGAAAAATAAATATACTCTTGTAATATATGAATAATCATTGTAAAATGCTTCGTGAGCCCAACGTGGCTCGGGAATGTGAAGGTTCCCTGCTATTATCAGCGGCGGTGTTGATTCCGCCTAAAAGTGTTATCAACACCGTTTGGTAGAAATACGGTAAACGTCGACTACATTTATGACGATGGTCGGTGCAAGTCTGGCAAGTGTTCTTGTCAGGCGGTTATTGCTGGTAATAACTTCCTTCACAAAGCCCGGCCATCACCTTGACGACAATGCTCATAACAAGATGTAGGACGACCGGATGGCGAGTAATAACTCCTCTCATAAATTTGATATTATCAATATTTGTATCGGCGAAAATATTCGTAAAAAACGCATGAAAGCAGGAATCTCTGCGGAAAAAATGGCTGAAAGTCTAAAGGTTTCTATCCGTCTGTATCATAAATATGAAAAGGGGACAACAGAAATTCCTCACAATATTTTATGGCATGTTGCGACAATTTTAGCGCTCGATATTAACCAATTTTTTGAATCGCTTCCGGAACCGAAGGAATTGAACCTTTTAACAAAGAAAGAGGCGCAAAAGCTCTTATGGTGCTTTAACCATATTTCCAATCAAACAAGCTGCGACAATTTATCAAAACTCATTAAAGAGTTATCGGTTATGGCATAAAAAACGCTTCCGTTAGGGAAGCGTTTTTTTGTAACTATGCGGCTTTGCCGATTTTTGTTTTTCCGCCGAGATACGGGCGTAATTTGACCGGAATATTAACCGTTCCGTCAGCGTTTTGATGATTTTCTATAAAGGGTACCAAAGCGCGCGGGGTGGCAATTCCCGTGTTGTTCAGCGTATGAACATACTTAACTTTGCCATCGGCGTTGTCGCGATAACGCAGGTTGGTACGGCGGG